>JBILCC010000029.1:0-17710 GCA_044353355.1 Aquirufa sp. | reverse complement strand
CCAAAGGATTTCCTACCAACAAATGGGAAGAATGGAAGTATGCGTCCTTGAAATCGTGGAATGAAAAAGACCTAGATTGGACTCCCGCTCCTTTAAATGAAACCTCCTCAGTGAGTTTACAAACGCAAAATGGGAACACTAGTTTTCATGGTGTATTGCCTGCAGGGGTAGAATTCATTTCATTTGATGCTTTCATTGCGGCCAATCCAACGATTGCGGCTAAATGGGAGCAGCGTTCACCTATTTTAGATCAGAACTCCTTATACGATTTAAACACTGCACTTGTGGCAAATACACAGGTTTTGTGGGTAAAAGCCGGTGTTACGGTTGATCAGGCGATTACTCACGATTATATTTTATCTGTGTCAAAAGCCTCAGCGGTTCAAAGTCGTTTAATCGTTTATCTAGAAGCAGACGCATCCTTGACTTTAATCGAGCGCGCCTTTACAAAAGATGGTTCAGCGGAGGTTTTGTCCAATTTTGTACAAGCAATTTATGTGAGTGAGAAGGCGAATTTGACCTATGTGAAGGAACAAGATTTGGCCCAAAACACGACTCACATCGACCATACGTTCATCACGCAGCTTTCCAATAGTCAGGTTGATTTGTTTACGTTCTCCCTTAATGCCGCTTATTTACGCAATAACCTGCATTTCTACAGCGATGGCGAAAATGTGGTTTCGAATCTGAATGGTCTTTATGTGCCAGGTGAAGATCAATTAATGGATTCACACACGGTCGTAGATCACCGCAAACCGAATTCGGAATCTCACGAACTATACAAAGGTGTGTTGTTAGGCAACTCGACAGGTGTGTTTAATGGAAAGATTTTTGTGCGTCCAGATGCCCAAAAGACCAATGCTTTCCAAAGTTGCAAAAATGTCCTTGCTTCCACGCGTGCTACGATGAATACAAAGCCACAATTGGAGATTTGGGCGGATGATGTGAAATGTTCACATGGAACCACGACAGGTCAATTGAACGACGAAGCTTTATTCTATTTACGTTCTAGAGGTATTTCTTTAGGAAACGCGCGAACTTTATTGTTACTCGCTTTTGTTCAAGAGGTAATTGATCGCGTAACGCACGAGGAAACGAAGTTGCGTTTGACAGATAAAATTATTTCAAAAATCCAGACTTCCTTAGCGATTTAATCATGGCGGAAAAATTAAATATAGATCAAATTAGAGCGGATTTTCCTGTATTACATCAACAGGTGAACAAGGCTCCTTTGATTTATTTTGATAATGCAGCGACTACTCAAAAGCCGAAAGCTGTTATCGATGCGCTTTCAGCCTATTATGAGCAGGATAATGCGAACATTCACCGAGGTATTCACACCTTGGCGGAACGTGCGACAACCGCTTATGAGTTGACTAGAAAAAAGCTAGCGTCCTTTTTGAATGCTCCTTCCACAGATCAGATTATTTTCACTTCGGGTACCACCGCAGGGATTAATTTAGTAGCCCAAACTTTTGGACGTGTAAACGTCGGAAAAGGAGATCAAATCATTGTTTCTAACCTAGAACACCACTCTAACATCGTGCCTTGGCAGATGATTGCGGAGGAAAAGGGGGCAGAGATCAAAGTGATTCCTGTCAGCGATGCGGGTGTTTTAGATATGGAAGCTTATAAAGCTTTGTTGAATCCCAAAGTCAAATTAGTGGCTGTCAATCACGTTTCTAACGCGATTGGGACGATTAATCCCATTGTTGAGATTATTTCTTTGGCACATGAAGTAGGGGCTAAGGTATTAATTGATGGGGCACAATCTGTGGCGCATTTAGCCGTAGATGTGCAAGCATTGGATATGGATTTCTTTGTGTTTTCTGCGCACAAACTTTTTGGGCCTACGGGCGTGGGAGTGTTGTACGGGAAGCGTGATTTATTAGAGTCGATGCCGCCTTACCAAGGAGGAGGGGAGATGATTAAAGAGGTGAGTTTTTCGGGTACGACCTACAACGAATTACCCTATAAATTTGAGGCAGGAACGCCTAATATTGCCGATGTGATCGCTTTTGGGGCTGCTTTGGACTATGTTCAGGCTATCCCTTCGGAAGCTTTAGCAGCACAAGAAGAGGCACTTTTAGCCTATGCTACACAGAAATTGCAAGTGATTCCAGGTTTACGTATCGTGGGTACGGCTCCTGAAAAGATCGCCGTTATTTCATTCGTGATTGACGGAGTTCACCCACAAGATATCGGGGTGTTATTAGATAAATTTGGCATAGCGATTCGTACCGGACATCACTGTGCGCAGCCGTTGATGCAGCGCTACGAGCTAGTGGGTACGTGCCGTGCCTCCTTCGCTTTTTACAATACGTTCGAGGAGATCGATCGTTTTGTGCTTTGTTTAGAGAAAACCTTACAGATGTTAGGATAATGGGACAGCCAATTAATGAGATACAAGAAGAATTAATTGAAGAGTTCGGTCTTTTTGAAGACTGGGCGGATAAATACGAATATTTAATTGACCTAGGTAAGAAGTTAGCGCCTATGTCGGATGCCTTTAAAACGGAGGATAATGTAATTAAGGGCTGCCAAAGCCGCGTTTGGTTACATGCTGAAAAGCAAGGCGATTTAGTCGTTTTTCAGGCGGATTCTGAGGCCATTATCGTAAAAGGAATGATATCGATGTTGATTCGGGTGTTGTCGAATCACACACCAGCGGAGATTTTAGCCGCTGATTTATACTTTATCGAGCAAATTGGGATGAGCCAGCATTTGGCCCAAACCAGATCAAACGGATTAGTTTCCATGGTAAAACAAATGCAACATTATGCGTTGGCCTTCTCTTAAGCGATTATTTAGTATGGAAAATTCAAGTCAAATGAATGAGGTAGAATTAAAGGAAAAAGTGGTAAAGGCGATTAAAACCGTCTATGATCCCGAAATTCCAGTAGATGTGTACGAGCTCGGATTAATCTATGAAATCAAGATTTTTCCAGTCAATAACGTATATATCTTAATGACTCTAACTTCTCCTTCATGCCCATCTGCGGAAAGTATTCCGGTGGATATTGAGAAAGCGGTAAGAGAGATTGAAGGGATTGCTGAAGTATCTGTAGAATTAACATTTGATCCTCCATACGAGCAGGATATGATGTCTGAAGTGGCCAAATTGGAACTTGGTTTTATGTAATTGCGTTTAATTTAAAATCTAATATAAAAATATATGTATCCAGAACATTTAGTACATCCTATGCGGATGGATATCGTTGCCGGAGGTTTCCAAGAATTGAAGTTAGCTTCAGAAGTGGAAGACGTGATGGCTAAGCCAGGAACAACCTTGGTATTTTTTAACTCAGTTTGCGGATGTTCAGCTTCCACGGCTCGTCCAGGTGTGAAACACGCGGTAGCTTCATCAGCTAAGAAGCCTAATCAATTAGTGACGGTTTTCGCGGGTGTAGATCCTGAAGCGGTTCAAAAAGCACGTGAGTATACCTTGCCTTATCCTCCATCTTCTCCATCAATTGCGTTATTCAAGGATGGTGAGTTAGTTCATTTCGTAGAGCGTCACCACATCGAAGGTCGTTCGGCTGATATGATCGCAGGACACTTAGAAGGTGTATTCGAAGAGTTTTGCTAGTTCTATTACAATAAAAAAGGGAGCTTCCATCAGGAGCTCCCTTTTTTTATGTCCTTTCAGAAAGGATTATTGCTTAGGCGCACCGCCCATCGCTCCTGATTCTGAGGTACTATTTTTTGCTTTCTCAGCCATTTTCTTAGCGGCACCTTCATAGTCACCCGCTTTGATGAAGGACATCTTCAACAAGTCGATTGATTTTTGAGTTGCCTCTTGAATTTGTGCTGGAGTTAAGCTCTTCACTTTGTTCTCTAATTCTTCAGACCATTTCATGTTACGGCCTAAGAATAAGTTGCTATTTAAGCTTCCCACTAAAGCATTGTCTTGTGAACGTGTCACTTGACGTGATTGTAACCAAGATTTCTTAGCTTCGTCGATTTCTTTCTGAGTGAAACCTTCTTTCAATACTTTCTCGATTTCCTCTTTGAACGCTGACTCTAGCTTAGCTAAGTTTTCTGGAGCATATATTGCATAGCCGATGAACGCACCGCTTTGATCTAATGGACTAGCAACGAATTGAGAACCAACTCCATAAGACAAACCATCCTTCTGGCGAATACGGTTCATTAAGCGTGAACTTAAGCCACTACCTCCACCTAACATATAGTTAGACAACTCTAATGCAGCATAGTTAGGATCGCTATCAGAAATTTTCAATGGCTGGTAAGCTAAGAAGAAGGCATTTGCTTTATCTGGTGTTTCGATTGATATCGCTTTACCGCCTGTTTCTTTAAACTCATCTGCAACGCGTTTGAATGGCTTAGGAGATTTCCAATTGCCAAATTCTGCTGCAATTAAATCTTTCAATTCTTTCTCATCAAAATCACCTACCGCTGAAAAAGTCGCGTTAGAGGCTCCGTAGAAGTTTTTGTAGAAATTAACTGACTCTTCTAATTTTACAGCGGCATAGTTAGCTGTTTGCTCTGCCATGGTAGGCTGGTAGCGAACATCTTTCTTGTCATAGTGTCCCGCACGTAATTGGCCTAAAGCTTCAGAACCTTTCGCTTGTGGCTCACTTTTTTGACCTTCGATTGCTGTTAAATTCTCTTGCTTTAATTTTTCAAATTCAGCTGCAGGGAATACCGGTTGTTTTAAAGCCTCAGCCACTAATTTCATCGCTGGGATTAAATTTTCACGGGTTGTTTCAATAGAAACGTTTGCTTGTGTTGCGCCGCCTGAGATACCTACACGTGCTTTCAATTTGTCTAATTCATCTTGGAATTGTTGACGTGTGTGTTTCGCTGTCCCTTTAGTTAACATATCTGCTGCTAAATCTGCTGCAGTAGCTGTACCCATTAACGATTTTTCATCGCCAAAACGTAAAGTCATTCTTGCATATACTGAATTACCTCTCGTTTTCTTAGATAACAACGCTACTTGAACACCACCGATTTTCTCTGTCTTCGTGCGTGAATCAATGTTTGCTGGAGATGGATCAAAAGCTTCCCCTTGGCTTACGGCTGCCTTAGGCTTGAAGTCTTTTAAAACTGTTGCCACATCTTTTGCTACAGGAATCTCCGCACGCTCTGGTTTCTCCGTAGGGAAGAAAGTACCTGTCGTTCTATTAGAAGATTTAAAGTAAGCAGCTGCTACGCGTTGAATATCAGCAGGTGTGATTTTCTCTAATTGATTACGCGTGTGGAACAATAAGCGCCAATCGCCTTGAGCAATGTATTCAGATAAACCGACACCCACACGTTGTGCGTTGTTTAATAACAATTCGATGTTCTTAATACCTTTTGTCTTAATACGATCCACCTCTTCTTTTGTTGGAGGAGTTTTGGCAAAATTCTCAATCGTTTCTACCATGATCTTGCGAACTGAATCGAGAGATTTCTCTTTTAATACCTCAGCACCAAAATAAACTAAGCCTGGTTCCTTCAATTGGAAAGTCATTCCAAATTGGCTACTCGCTTTCTTCGTATCAATTAACGCCTTATACAAACGGCCTGATGGAGCATCAGTCAATAAATCCGTCATTACATCTACAGCCACATAATCAGGGTGTAGGCCTGAAGGAATATGATAGGCCATTCCGATCACTTGCACGTCACCTACCCGACGAAGCGTTACTTCTCTTTCGCCATCTTGTGTAGGTTCAGCTGTGAATGTAGGCGTTAATACGCGTTCTGGACGTGGAATAATGCCAAATTTCTCATTCACTAACTTCAATGTTTTGATAGGGTCGAACTTACCAGCCACTAATAAAACCGCATTATCTGGTTGGTAATATTTGCGATAATAGGCTTGTAAATTTTCGATAGGCACTTTTTCGATGTCAGAACGAGCACCGATAGTAGAGTTACCATAGTTATGCCATAAGAAAGCAGTAGAAATAATACGCTCCATTAATACACTACCTGGATCGTTTTCGCCACGTTCAAATTCGTTACGAACTACAGTCATTTCTGTTTCTAATTCGCTTTTTGCTATACGAGAGTTGATCATACGATCTGCCTCCATATCTAAAGCCCAGTCTAAGTTCTCGTCTGTTGCTGCAAAAGTTTCGAAATAGTTCGTACGATCTAACCAAGTTGTACCATTAAATTGAGCACCGTGGTCAGAGATCTCCTTGGCTACTTCTTTGTGTTTTTCTTTCGTACCCTTGAACACCATGTGCTCTAACAGGTGGGACATTCCCGTTTCACCATAGCCCTCATGGCGAGACCCTACTAAATAGGTGATATTTACGGTTACAGTCTGTTTAGATGGATCTGGAAATAATAAAACGCGTAAACCATTCGCTAATTTATATTCCGTAATTCCCTCCGCTTCAGTTACCTTTTCAGGTATTGGAAGGCTAGCGGACGCCTTTTGTGTTGATGGAGTGGGTTTAGGTTGTGCTAATGCAGGTTGCAAAAGACAAAGCAGTAAACCCGAAAGAATAATTCTCTTCATAGGGGTATTTTGTTTTTTAAGAATAGAAAATTAAAAATTAATTGATTGAGTATGTTCGATAAAATGATAAACGGCAAAAATTATTTCTTGTATTGTTGAATTAACTTGTAGATCGCTTTTTGTGTTTCCATGTTAGGGAAATATTCAAAAATTATTTCATGCTTATCATAATCCAATAAAAGGCCTGACTCTAAAAAGTGAAAGGCTTCTTTGAATTGCCCTGCTTTTATTAAAAAAATAGCTGCGCGGTAATATAAGTCAGCTTCTTCAGGAAGTTCATCGATCGCTGAAAGCATAATTTCTGCACACTTTTCGAAATCATTTAAATCGTAGTGCAATTGCGCCCATTTGACCCAAGTAGGAGCAAAGAAGGAGTCTAAATCTACGGATTTGGCATAGGCCTCATCAGATGAAACAGGATTGCCTAGATAGGCCTCTACGTCCGCTAATCCTGTCCAATACAAGGGATTCGTATCGTTTAGTTTCAGGGCTTTCTTTAAGAAATGAAGGGCTTCGAACCATTTATCCATTTCTGTCAAACAAACCGCCAAGCCATAATAACCCTCATCCCAAAGTGGATCGACCTTAATTGCCTCTTTATATTGCATTAAAGCTTCATCAAAACGGCGCTGACGCTCTATACTAGCGCCTAAACAACAATATAATTCCGGATTCGGGTCATCGTATTTTAGGCAAAGACGATAGGATTCTTCGGCTTTAACATATTCCTGAATGTTCATGTAGGTATTCCCTAAATTGAATAGAGAAGACCCAAAAGTAGGTTCTATAGCAAGCGAATATTCATAGCCATCGATTGCTTTTTCAAATTGCTTTAATTTGGAATAAGCAATACCTAAATTATACCACGCCGTAAATGAAAATGGATCAGCATCAATGAATTGTTTGTAATAGGGGATACTTTCCTCGATTTTACCAATTTCATCCAAACAATTTGCGAGTTCGACTAACGCATTTTCATTCTCTGAATTGAGTTCTAAACACTTTTTTAACATGTCTACTGCCTCTCGCGGTTTCCCCCAGGCTTGGTAGCTCAAGCCGATGCGGAAATAGACTTCATCTTTTTCTTCTGTTCGATCTAAAGAGGCTAAAAATAGTTGGATGGATTCTTCGTGTTGCCCCATTTGGCTTAATAAATAGCCTTTAACCAAGGTTAATTCGATGTCATTAGGGAATAATAGAATAGAATTTTCAATCAATTCCATGGCCTCTTCGGGCTTTTGCATTTCCCCTAAAATTTGGGCTTTCAGCGTAATTAACTCTAAGGAATAGTTGAAATGGCTAAGTCCTAAATTAACAGCCTCTAAGGCTTGGTCAAAACGCGATTGAACAAAGTAATGTTCGGCGATTTGTTCCAAAGTTTCTGCATCGAAAAACGCGTTTTCTTGCTGATTCAACATGTTCTCGTAGCGTTGAACAGAAGCTTGGATGTCTTCTTTATTCTCGTCGAATTCGGGATCTAGCATTTTTCTGGATACATTTTTACTAAAATAAAGAATAATATTTATTCTTGAACGCCTTTTCGGCTTAATTTTGTTCCAAACACCTGATAATGTCAAAAATCTGCGCTATTGCGGACCTCGGTACGAATACTTTTCAATTATTGATTTCGCCTTTAGCTGAATTTCAGGTGGAGGAGCATTTACAAAGGCCAGTTGGTTTAGGGAAGGGGGCTATGGAAGAGGTCATTTTGCAGCAGGATGCGATGGACCGGGCGCTGACTGCTTTACATGAATTCATGGCTTTGTTTATTTCCAAAGGAGGAGTTGCCTCAGATTTTTACGCCATAGGCACTAGTATTTTGCGTCGAGCATCGAATGCAGACATCTTTATTCAACGGGTTTACGATGAATTAGGCATCCAAATTCAAATCATTGATGGCATGCAAGAAGCAGAATATATCTATACTGGTATACGAAATTCCTTACCCGAACGTTGGGAGAAAGTAAGTCTAGTGATGGACATTGGTGGCGGAAGTGTGGAGTTTATTTTGTTTAGAGGTGATGAAGTTCTTTACCGCGTGAGTTTGGAGTTAGGTGGATTGCGATTGAAGTCCTTGTTTTCGGTAGATAATGAGTTTAATCTAGCAATTTTGAAAGATTTAGAAGTGTATGTTTCGAATGAAATGATTCCGCTTTTAGACGCCTGTCGCCTGGCACGACCAGCTGTATTAATTGGAGCTGCTGGCGCCTTTGAAACGATATTGGATTTAGAGAATAGGTCAACTCAGGCGTCTGCCTCATGTGAATTGAATTTAGCCGTTTTTTTACAGCATAAAACTAATCTAGATTCATTAGCTTATGAAGAGCGAGTGGGTTATCCAGGAATGAAAGCATTTAGAGCGAGTATATTTCCTTATGCTACTTTTTTAATAGAGAAAGTTTTGCGTGAATTGGAGATCAAGGAGCTTTGGTTTTCGTCGTATAGTTTAAAGGAAGGCTTTTGGTTTACGGAACTCCAAAATCCATCAAACCAACCGTAGAATTTGAAAAAAAAATTGTAAACTTGTAGTTAATAAGATTAATCAACCCCTTCATATGGCTTTTTCATTAGCAACTATTTTACTTCAGGCGGGTACAGTGACCGTCGATTCTACTGCAGCTATGGCAGATTCCATTGTTAATTCGGCTCCTGTTCAAGAAGTTACGAAAGTAGTAGTGGAAGAGTTTTCTGTATTGGACTTATTAGGAAAAGGGGGATATGTGATGTATCCGATCGGTTTCTTATTTGCAGCAGCCGTATTCTTGTTCATTGAACGTTATTTGTATATCCGCAAGACGGCTAAATTAGACGAGGATTTCTTACACAAGATTCATGATATGTTGCAAGCAGGGAACGTACAAGGAGCGATTAATTTCTGTAAAGCGACTTCTTATCCAATTGCTAAACTTTTAGAAAAAGGTTTATCTCGTTTAGGCTCTCCTATACGTGATATAGAAGCAGCCATAGAGAATAAGGCTAAGGTGGAGATTTACAATATGGAGAAGAATTTAGGTATTCTAAGTGCTATCGCACGTATCGCTCCCATGTTTGGATTCTTAGGTACAGTTACAGGGATGATTCGTACGTTCCATAACATATCAATTTCTAATAAAATTGATATTTCAACAATTGCCGGTGGTATATATGAGAAGATGGTGACTTCAGCATCTGGATTGATTGTAGGTATCATTGCTTATGTGTTGTATACTTTATTGACAACTATGATTGATCGCACGATTAATAAAATGGAAATAACAGCGATTGATTTCTTAGATATTCTTCACAAACCAGCGTCTAAAGCCTAATTCGATGAATTTCAGAAAAAGAGCCAGAGAAGCATCAGAAGTGGAAACAGGAGCCTTAGCGGATATCCTATTCTTTCTATTGATGTTCTTTTTAATGATTTCGACGCTTGCTTCTCCGGATGCTATTAAATTGCTTTTACCAGAAACAGCTAAACCAATGCCTACTCCTGCCAATGAAGTGATTCGTTTGACAGTAGATGAGCAGCTAAACTATTACATTGATGATCGTTTAGTGGATGTAGCTAATTTAGAAGCAGAATTAACGAAAGAAGCGACTTCTAAAAAGGCAGTTACTTTAGTGGTTCGGATGGATCGCAACCAGACAGTACAAGAATTGACCAATATCTATGATCTAGCGGCTAAATTAAAGCTTGCGATGGTGATGGCCGCGGAAAAGAAAAAATAGAAAACACTGCATTCTTGGACAAAATACGGCCTAAAATCGTATATTTGCACCTATATCTCAGCTGTTTGTAGAGTTGAGAATCATTTTGTTTTCTTAATTAATGGAAAAAATCCTAAAATTCGGTGGGACCAGCTGTGGTAGCATCGAAAGTATTCAATCCGTTTTGACAATCATTGAGTCAAACGGAAAATCCTCCTCAGATTTTGCTGTTGTCTTTTCTGCGATGAGCGGTGTGACGAATCATTTGTTAGAAGCGGGCATGCTAGCAGCTCAGCCGAAAAGCACCGTAAATACCTTGATTGAGACGATTGAAACACGTCATTTTGATATCATTAAGCACTTTATTCCCGTTGCGGAACAAAGCCAAGTTATCGCACATGTGCGCACTTTAGTCAATGAATTGCGCGATGTGTTAAAAGGGATTAATTTGATCAAGGAGATTTCGCCTAAGACGTCTGATTCATTGGTTAGTTTTGGAGAGCGATTATCGACGTATTTAATTTACGCTATTTTACAACAAAAAGGTCTTCCCGTTGTCTATGTAGATGCACGGGAGATTATTAAAACGAACAGTGCATTTAGTCATTCAGAAGTTGATTTTAGTTTAACCAATCCCTTAATTGCTGCCTATTTTGGAGCGAATAAAGGTAAAATAGGATTGATAACAGGTTTTATCGCTTCTAATGCTAAAGGGGAAACTACGACTTTGGGTCGTGGTGGTTCTGATTATACTGCTTCGGTGATTGGAGCTGCTTTAGGGGTAAAAGTGATTGAGATTTGGACGGATGTGGATGGAATGATGACAGCTGATCCACGCAAAGTGAAGTCTGCCTTTACAATTCCTTCGATATCTTATGCGGAAGCGATGGAATTGACCCATTTTGGAGCTAAAGTGATTTATCCTCCGTCATTGCAGCCTGCGTTTGCTAAAAATATTCCGATTCGGGTGTTGAATACCTTTAATCCGACTTTTGAAGGTACCGTAGTTAGTAAAGAACCTACGGGGAGTCCATATATCATCACGGGAATTTCGTCGATAGACCAGCTAGCGTTGGTTAATTTGCAAGGTTCTGGTATGATAGGTGTGGCTGGTGTTTCTGCTAAACTATTTACAGTTTTAGCCCGCGAAAAAATATCTGTTGTCTTGATTTCTCAAGCTTCTTCTGAGCATAGTATTTGTTTTGCCATCGATCCTTCTGTGGCGGATAAGGTGCGAAAAATAGTAGAAAAGGAATTTGCGGCTGAGATAGTGACGGGAGATATTGAGGGAGTAGATATCCAAAAAGAACTTTCTGTGATTGCTGTGGTAGGTGAGGGGATGCGTAAGCATACCGGTGTGAGTGGGAAATTATTCTCTTCTTTGGGAAAAAACGGGATCAATATTGTCGCTACTGCGCAGGGTTCTTCTGAATTAAATATCTCAGTTGTGATTGAAAATAAGGATCTTTCCAAGGCTTTGAATGTCATTCACGAGACCTTTTTCTTCTCTCAGATTAGAACATTACATCTCTTTTTAGTGGGAGCTGGTTTGATAGGAAAGACTTTATTAGCGCAAATTATTGGTCAAGAGCATTATTTAGCCAAATACAAGGGCATCAAAATTCGTTTAACTGGAATTGCGAATAGTCGTAAGCAATTAATTAATGAGGAGGGGATTGAGTTAGATCAAGCTTTAGACAGATTAGATTCTGTGGGTGAGCCGGCTGATTTAGCTGGATTTATTGCTCAAATCAAAGCATTGAACCTACCGAATTCCATTTTCGCTGATTGCACAGCGAGTAAAGAAATATATACGAATTATTTAGGTTTATTCCAGTCGAATATTTCGGTGGTTACGCCTAATAAGGTAGCTAATTCAGGTCCATATGATTTGTACGCGCAATTACATCAAACGGCTTTTAATAAAGGAGTTAAGTTCTTATATGAGACGAATGTAGGGGCTGGATTACCCGTAATCAATACCTTACAAGGGCTAATTGCTTCAGGTGATCGCTTTGAGAAAATTGAAGGAATTTTATCCGGTACTTTATCTTTCTTATTTAATCAGTTCACCCCAGGAAAGTCTTTCGGCAAAGTTTTACGTATAGCTAAACAAATGGGGTATACGGAACCGGATCCACGCGAAGATTTAAGTGG
This sequence comes from Aquirufa sp., assembly GCA_044353355.1. Lineage (GTDB taxonomy): Bacteria > Bacteroidota > Bacteroidia > Cytophagales > Spirosomataceae > Aquirufa. The sequence goes on along the minus strand of JBILCC010000029.1, from coordinate 5,379 downwards.
GATGGATGTGGCGCGTAAAATTTTGATTTTAAGCCGCGAGATTGGATTGAAATTAGAGTTCTCTGATATTACTATTGAAAAGATTATTCCTCCGGCTTGTGAGGCGGCTCCTACGGTGGATGCTTTCTTTGAGGAGATTGATAAATCCAATGATTTCTTTGAGAAATTAGTGAATGAAGCTGCGACCAAAGGTGAGGTTTTACGTTATATTGCTTGTTTAGAGGATCAAAAAATTACTATCGGTTTGCGTTCTGTAGGACCAGCACATCCATTCTACCAAATGGATGGGGCTGACAATGTAATAGCCTTTACAACAAAGCGTTACCATGATCGTCCTTTAGTCATAAAAGGTCCTGGAGCAGGTGCTGAGGTGACTGCATCAGGTGTTTTTGCAGATATCGTATCTATTGGTAGTCACCTCTCATAATATGGAAAAGATTCGTGTATATGCTCCAGCTACGGTAGCTAATGTGGCTTGTGGATTTGATATCTTTGGATTTGCGGTGAATCATCCTGGTGATGAAGTCTTGTTAGAAAAGAAATTAACACCCGGAATTATCATAAAAGAAATTACAGGTGATGAGGGTAGATTACCCAGGGCTGTAGAGAAAAATACGGCTGGAATAGCGATCCAGAAATTCTTAGCTCATATTGATCGTGAAGACCAAGGCTTTGAATTGTCTCTTCACAAAGATATGCCTTTAGGTTCTGGATTAGGTTCGTCGGCGGCTTCTGCTGTAGCAGGCGTTTTTGCAGCAAATGAACTATTGGGTCGCCCCTTATCCGCAAAAGACCTCTTGCCCTTCGCGATGGAAGGCGAGCGCGTCGCCTGCGGCTCCGCGCACGCGGACAACGTAGGCCCTTCGCTTTTAGGAGGCTTTATCATCATTCGTTCCTATGATCCTTTAGATATTATTCAAATACCCGTACCAGCGGATTTATACGCCAGTATCGTTCATCCACAAATCGAGGTAAATACGAAAGACGCGCGCGGAATCTTAAATAAAGAAATCTCTTTATCTACTACCATCACCCAAATGGGGAATGTAGCAGGACTTGTAGCAGGTCTTTTATTGCCTGATTATGAGCTAATTGGTCGTTCCTTAGTGGATGTGATCATTGAACCCTCTCGTGCAATCTTGATCCCTGGTTTTGCCGAAGTAAAGGCTGCTGCTATTGCTAATGGCGCCTTAGGTTGCTCTATTTCAGGTTCTGGACCTTCCTTGTTTGCCTTATCGAAAGGAGAAGAAACGGCCCAAAAAGTAGCCAAAGCCATGGCCAGAGAATTTACTGCCTTAGGTATCGGTTCAGAGCAATATGTCTCTCAAATCAATCAGAAAGGCCCCGTTATTTTACCTGACTAAGCTTTCGGGTGCGCTTGGAGGTAAATCGCCTTCATTTTTTCCATTGAATTATGGGTGTAGACCTGTGTCGCCGCTAAGTTTGCATGGCCCAATAATTCCTTAATGGCATTTAAATCAGCCCCTTTATTCAAAAGATGTGTCGCGTAAGTATGGCGTAATACGTGTGGTGAGAGCTTCTCTAGCTGGCTGTATTCCCCCAGATTCTTCTTCACTAAACGTTGTACAAACATCGGGTACAAGGGTTCACCTTTATCTGTGAGTAATAAATGCGCGTGTTCTACTGTGCAAAAGCTGCGATAAGTTGCTATTAAGTCAATGAGTAGTCCAGGTATAGGGATGACCCGTTCTTTATTTCGCTTTCCAATAACTCGGATCGTTTTAGCAGCTAGATTGACTTGGTTGTTTTGCAGTGAAATCAATTCCGCAAGTCGAATTCCCGTCCCGTAAAGAAGAAAAAGAATAAGTTCGTCTCTCGCTTCGCTAAAATTGGTGGTGATTTTCCGGTTATCTACCAGGTTTTCCATCTCTGATTCGCGTACGAATTGGGGGATTTTCTTGGTGGTTTTGACCATCCGGATGGAACTCATCGGGTTTTCTTCGATTTTACCCGTTCGTAAAAGATACTTATAAAAAGTTCTAAGTGTGGCTAATTTGCGGTTGATGCTGCGGTTTTGGATAGAATCATCAGATAAGCTGATGAGCCATTTGCGAATAGTTAAAGCTTTAACTTGTAGGATTTCAGCAGGAGCTATGAAAGCTATAAACTGTTCTAAGTCAGTAGAGTAGGAGGTAATCGTATGCGAACTGAGGCGCCTTTCGATGGACAGGTGGTCCAAAAAAAAATTGACTAATTCACGATTCATCATCGAAATTAGTCAATTCCTTTAAAGATTGTATAGGAAATTAGTTATTAATATTTCCGTAAGTGATTTGCTTGTAAGCAGCACGAATCATTTCTTTACGACGTCCTACAGAAGGTTTTTCGAAAGCAGATCTTCTACGTAGTTCTTTCACTACACCTGTTTTTTCAAATTTCTTCTTAAAGCGCTTTAAAGCTTTATCAATTGATTCGTTCTCTTTTATCGAAATAATTAACATTTTCTTTTGTCTGTTTTTTTAAATTGTGTGCAAAGATAATCATATTTTTTTGATGCGCAATAGGTGAATCGATTATTTCAATGAATGTTTTTGCCTATTTTTGTAATTCATTTTACCTGTATTTATGTCAGACTTTTCACGGACTACCGTTACTGCCGCGTTAATTTATGCCAATGGGCCTATTCATATTGGTCACTTAGCCGGTTGTTATTTGCCAGCAGATATCTATGTGCGGTATTTGCGCTTGCAGAAAAAGGATGTGATTTTCGTGTCAGGCACGGATGAGCATGGGGTGCCTATTACGATTAAAGCCCAAAAAGAAGGGAAGACCCCTCAGCAAGTGGTGGATTATTATTACACCGAAATCAAAGATTCGTTTGAGCAATTTGGCATTTCCTTTGATATATATGGGCGTACGTCAGATCCGGTGCATCACCAGGTTTCTCAAGAATTCTTTTTGAAATTATATAAGGAGGGAAAATTCATTGAGGAAGTAACGGAGCAATTTTATGATGAAGAGGCGAAGCAATTTTTAGCAGATCGCTACATTACAGGTGATTGTCCCTCTTGCAAGCAGCCTGGCGCCTATGGCGATCAGTGTGAAAAGTGTGGCACGACGCTTTCGCCTACTGAGTTGTTAAATCCTAAATCAGCTTTGAGTGGCTCTAAACCTGTATTAAAACCGACAAAAAACTGGTTCTTGCCCTTGGATCAATGGCAACCAGAATTAGAAAAATACATTAATTCACACCCAGAATGGAAGTCGAATGTGACGGGACAGGTTAAGTCCTGGTTACAGGAAGGCTTGAAGCCGCGTGCAATGACGCGTGATTTAAACTGGGGTGTGCCTATTCCTTTGCCTGATACAGAGGGCAAAGTGCTTTACGTGTGGTTTGATGCTCCCATCGGATATATTTCCATGACGAAGCAATTGACGCCGGAATGGGAGACCTATTGGAAGGCGAAAGATAGTCGCATCGTACATTTCATTGGGAAAGACAATATTGTGTTCCATTGTTTGATCTTCCCTGCGATGTGTATGGCACACGGTGGCTACCAATTAGCGGATCAAGTGCCTGCGAATGAGTTTATGAACTTAGAAGGGGATAAGATTTCGACCTCGCGTAATTGGGCGGTTTGGTTACACGAATATTTAGTGGATTTCCCGGGTAAACAAGACGTATTGCGTTATGCATTAACGGCTTCCAGTCCGGAAACGAAGGATGCAGATTTTACATGGGCTGATTTTCAGACCAAAAATAATTCTGAATTAGTAGCCATTTTAGGCAATTTTGTGAACCGCGCCTTTGTATTAATTGATAAAAACTTCGGTTCTATTGTGCCACCTAAAGGGGAAGGAACTGGATTAGAAGCTGATTTAATGGCAGCCGTGGCTGAAATACCGTCTAAACTGTCCCTAGCTTTAGAAAATTATAAATTCCGCGATGCGCTTGTGTTAGCGATGGAAATTGCCCGATTAGGGAATAAATATTTAGCGGAAGCGGAGCCTTGGAAAATAATGAAAGAGGATCCGTCGAAAGCGGGTACCGTATTGAATTATGCGGTGCAGTTAGTTGCTCAGGCAAGCATTGCTTTAGAACCATTCATTCCGTTTAGTGCTCAGAAATTACGTTCTGCGCTTGGTATGGAGAGTTTTGAGTGGTCGAGTATGGGTGATTTTGAGGTGATTGCTGCAGGAACTGCCTTGCAAAATCCAGGTTTATTATTCGAGAAAATTGAAGATGAAGCCGTTCAATGGCAGGTAGATAAATTAACTCAAACAAAAAATCAGATGGAATTAGCAGCTAAAGCTGTGCCAGCTTTAAAGGAGACAATAGCTTTTGATGATTTTGCCAAAATGGATATCCGCATCGGTGAAATTGTTGCGGCAGAGAAGATGGAAAAGAGTAAGAAGTTACTGAAACTTCAAGTGAATGATGGTTTTGTAATGCGCACGATTTTGTCTGGAATTGCAGAACATTTCGCACCTGAAGATTTAATCGGAAAGCAGGTTACCTTCTTAGCTAATCTTGCGCCACGTAAAATGATGGGTATTGAGAGTGAGGGGATGATTTTAATGGCAGAAGATGTAGATGGAAGTCTGGCATTAGTGCAACCCAATAAGCAGATTTGGAATGGAGGGACCGTTAATTAGGGGTCTATTACGTGAAGGGATAAAATAAAAATAAGGTCAGAAGAAACTTCTGGCCTTATTTGTTTAACCTCTAAACCTATTTAACTATGAAAATTTATACAAATATAATGCTTTAATGGATATTTTATTAGTTTAATGCAAAAAAAATAAAAAAGGTGAAGTTAAAAACTTCACCTTTTTTGATTACCTCTAAACCTATTTAACTATGAAAACTACTGTTAATCTAATTACAACATAACAATCAAGTGCTCTTGCTGTTCAGAATTGTTTTCGAAATTAGTGTCGATAACGGGTTCTGTGCGTACAATTGACCAAACTAGGTTGATCTTTTTGGCTGCTTGATTAATTTCTTTGATCCAATTTAACGTCTTAGCGTCTGAAAAATTTTGACCTTGATCAGAAATAGTTTTGATGGTTTGGTTGAAAACCACTTTTTCTGACTCAGATACATTTATAAATTCAGTTTTGTTATTTTGGAAATCTTCTAAAATCGATATAGTCAAACTCGCTGCGCTTGCGCTCTTAACTTGAGCGTCTTTGCGAATCAACGAAGTGATCACTTCTGATAAAGTTTCTGATTTTACTGATAAATCGTTTGAACGATTAAATGAACGTGCTTCTTCTCCTGCAACCGCGACTAGGTTTAATCCAATTAAACAGCTAGCTAATAATAATGTCTTCTTCATATTTTTGTTATATTTATTATCTAAATCAACAATACAAAATTATTGCATTTTTTTAATATGGCAAAACTTTATTTTA
>JBILCC010000102.1:0-5886 GCA_044353355.1 Aquirufa sp. | reverse complement strand
ATTATGCACACCATCCTACAGAAATAGCAGCTTGTCTAAATTCGGTTAAGGCACTTTACCCGGGAGAAAAAATAACGGCCGTTTTTCAACCTCATTTATTCTCTAGAACGAGAGACTTTATTGATGACTTTGCCAAAAGCTTAGCCATCGCCGATGAAGTTTATTTATTGGATATTTATCCTGCACGCGAATTGCCGATGGAAGGCGTTACATCGGATTGGTTGTTAGGCAAAATCGATCTGAAAAATAAACAGGTCATCTCTAAAACGGACTTATTACAAGTGATCGACGCTAAAAAACCGAAATTATTAGTAACGATGGGGGCAGGAGATATCGATCTTCTTTTGAATGATTTAAAATTGAGCTTATCTTAGTATAATTTTTCAAAATGAAGGCAAACGCGGCATTAATCAAGCAAGTAATCGGGATGGTAATTCTATTCACCCTGGTGCTATTTGCTGTCGTATTTGCAGAGATCAGCTTTAATAATGTCGTTTGCAAAGGAGTGGAAATTACACTTGACTCAGAAAACGAAAAGGCCCTTTTAAGCAAGAAAGACATCAAATTAATGGTATCTGAACAAGGGACGGAGTACTTTTTAGACAAACCAATTACCCAAATCTCCCTGCGTAAAATAGAGGAACGAATTAAACGCATACCCCTGGTGAAATCCTGTGAAGCACACCATGATTTCAGCGGAGTAATCTCTGTTTCGGTAAAAGAGTATAAACCCATCGCTCGAATCGTACGTTCCACAGTAGGAACTTCTCCTTATCCAGATCAATACATATCAGAGGACGGAAAATTCATCGGTACTAGCCCATTATTTACTCCCCGAATCATAGTCACTGGAGGCGCTTACTTCGATGGCAAAAGGGACTTACAGGACAAGCGAGGAAAAACATTAATTCCATTTTTCCAATTCATTGAAAATAATGAATTTTGGAAAGCTCAGATCTCTCAAATCATTGTCGCTAAAGACGGAGGGATCGTGTTAATTCCGACCATAGGAACGACAAGAATAGATTTTGGATTACCTATCAATATTGAAAACAAGTTTAAAAAATTGTTCATATTCTATCAAAAAATTATCCCGAATAAAGGCTGGAATAAATACAGCTGGGTGCAGCTGAAATATAAGAATCAGCTTATTTGCGAATAATGACCAAATGTTTTAATTTAATATCCGTTCTACAAAAAAACTATAATGCGTAACGACTTAATTATCGGTTTAGATATTGGTAGCTCTCACGTCAGAGCGATCGCAGGTAAGCAAAACGACCGAGGCCGATTAGAGATTTTAGCAACAGGATCTTCCATAAACAGCAACAATGTGTTGAATGGAGAGATTGTCAACATCAATAAAACAACCGCAGCGATTTCAGAGGCAATGGACCAAATTTCGCACGTCTTAGACGGAAAAAATTCGGAACATTTCTTTGCATCGAACTTGTCAGGATCACACATTAAAGTTCAGCCTTTCAGTCTATCTAAAATACGTAAAAACGAAAGAGAAGCGGTATCTAACAACGAGGTGATAAGCCTTTTTGAGGAAGCTAAACGTACTTTTGCAGATAAAAATCCCTGTGTTTTACATACCTTACCGATTGGTTTTAAAGTAGGTAATTTGCCTGAAACGTTGGATCCTATCGGACAAATTGGACAAAAAATTCAAGCCGATTTCGTCTTCATCTCTGCTAATCCAAGCAAGAATGACTTGTTAACGCAATGTTTGAAATCTGCAGAGACAAAGCACTTAAAGAAAGGAAATGTCTATTTCAGTTCATTAGCGACGGCAAGTTCGGTTTTAAATAAAGAAGAGAAGCAAGAAGGGGTTGTTCTTGTGGATCTAGGAAGTGGAACTACGGAGATCAGTATTTTTCAAAACAACCGTTTAAAGCATGCCACTGTATTAAACTGGGGAGGTGATTTACTAACAGATGATATTCAATCGGGATTAGAAATCTCCCGTGATCACGCGGAAACCTTAAAGGTACGTTTTGGTTCAGCTATTCAAAAAGACATTCCAGTAAGTGAAGTCGTGATGATTCCAGGTATTGCGGGTCGTAAGGCTACGCCAGTTTCTGTAAAGAACTTAGCTATCATCATAGAAGAGCGATTGAAAGAATTAGCAGCCATCGTAGTGGCTGAAATTTCAAAACAAACGGATATCAAGAACCTGAAAGCAGGTTTAGTATTAACGGGTGGCGGAGCACAACTACCGTATATCGATGAATTGTTCCAAAAATTCACGGGTTTAGACGCCCGCATCGGAGATCCGAATGCCACTTCAGCTAACCCAGCCATAGCGACAGAGATCAAAGATCCCTCTTATGCTACAGTAATTGGCTTGGTTCAGGTATATTATGATCAGCAAGAAACAGCTGATACTGAAGATGCCCCAATGGCAAGCGCTCCTATAAAAGAGATGGCTAAAGAAACGGGCTATAGTGAATCTAAATCTTCGAAACCTGCGCCGCGTATCGGCGACCTATTCCGCAAAATGGTCGATGTGGTGATGGGAGACGACGATGGTGGAGACGCCTCGTATTAAGCTAGAATAACTTAGATTCAATCAATTGAATCAATATGTGGATCACTTTGATGTGGATTTCTTGAATGCGATCCGCGTAACCAAAGTGGTCCACTCTTATTTCGTAGCAACCATAGGCAGCTAATTGTCCGCCATCTTTGCCCGTTAAGAGAATAACTTCCATTCCTTTCGCTTGAGCAGCTTTCACCGCCTCCATAATATTTGCTGAGTTTCCTGAAGTAGAAATACCTACTAGTACATCGCCTTTATTTCCTAAGCCTTCGATGAAGCGAGAAAAGATGTAATTGTACCCAAAGTCATTGCTCACACAAGAAATGTGGGATGGATCTGAAATCGCCATCGCCGCTAAAGCCGGGCGATTCTCTCGGTAACGACCGGATAATTCCTCTGCGAAATGCATCGCATCGCAATGGCTTCCACCGTTCCCACAAGACAAAATCTTATTCCCCTTTTTCAAGGCATTTACTAATACATCAGCCGCCTTTTCAATGGCTTCTATCTTCGCAGGGTTCGCTAAAAAATCAGCTAAAACTTGTTGAGACTCTTGCAGGGATTGGGTAATCAGATTATTCATAGTGCAAAGATAATTAAAAATCGCCTCCTGCACCGCCTCCGCCGAAGTCCCCTCCGCCAAAGCCGCCGAAATCAAATCCTCCGCCTCCACCACCAGAGCCTCCACGACCATAATCTCCACCGCCTAAGAAGATAGGTGGGAAAAACATTCCTCCTCCGCGAGAACCTGGACCTCCTTTGCCTCCGCGATTACGGACCGCATTAATAATGGCAATGATGAGAAATAACAAGAATATAAGTAAGACGGGAGGAATGCCTTGTGGCTCCTCTCCACTATCCTCATTCTTGAATTCGCCACTTGCTCGACGCATCATTTCGGTGGTCGCTTCATCTAAGCCTTGGTAATAGGCCCCTAGTTTGAAGGTAGGCTTTAAAGTACGGTTGATAATTCGTTTGCAGACGGCATCCGGTAAGACATCTTCAATGCCACGACCAGTCACAATACGCAGCTTGCGATCTTGCATAGCTACAAGGATGACTACGCCGTTGTTTTTGCCTTTTTGGCCTACACCCCAGCCTTTTCCAATATCGATTGCGTAATCGTAAGGATCGCGTCCATTCGTTGAATTGACTAAAACGATGGCAAACTGAGTAGAAGTTGAGTCTGCATAGCCGCGCATTTTCTGCTCGAGTGCATTCTCCTCTTCTGGATTTAATAGCCCTGCTTCATCTAGAATGTAACCATTCGGTTTTGCAGGAATGCCTTCTTGAGCGTAAGCAAAAGAACTAAATAGCAATAAAAGTAGGACAATTTTCCGCATAATTGAGATTAGATGCCAAAAGAGATTTCATTGGACAATTCATTGACATCTCCCTTTTCATAGGGAAAAAAGGCCTTCAAAACCTCCCCTGTGCGCTTTACACCGTGAGCTAGGCCAGCCCCGAATTCATTCTTAATTAAATAGGCACGCATTTCGTCACGAATCGTTTCCCAAAACTCCGCTGGCACTTTCGCATCGATTCCTTTATCCCCAATGATACTAAACTTGCGGTCTTTGATGGCCAAATACACCAAAACCCCATTCTGCAAATCCGTCTTCTGCATACCTAGCTGAAAGAATACCTCCGTCGCCCGATCAATCGGATGGCCGGCGCAATGGCTTTCTACGTGTACACGAATCTCTCCAGACGTCTGTAATTCAGCGTCGTGGATGGCTTGCAAAATCAGGTTTTGGTGCTCTATTGACAACATCCTTATTTCTTCTCGTCAAAATTAACTTCTGGCGCTTTCTCTGAACCAGCTTCCGCTTGGAAGAATCCTTTCTCCGCAAATCCAGAGAAGGAGGCGATTAAGTTATTGGGAAAAGTAACGATTAAGGTATTGTAACCTTGAACAGCTGTGTTGAAATTATCACGCTCTTCTTTGATACGGTTTTCTGTTCCTTCTAATTGAGCTTGCAATTCAGAGAAGTTCTCTGTTGCCTTTAATTGTGGGTAGTTTTCAGCTACCACCATCAAACGCGATAAAGCACCTCCTAAAGAAGATTGAGCCGCTTGGTATTTTTGCAAATTCTCTGGACTTAAATCCTTTGAATCTAATTTCATCTGCGTTGCACTAGCACGCGCTTCGATCACCGCTGTTAACGTTGATTTCTCGAAATTCGCCACACCTTGTACTGTCTTCACTAAGTTCGGAATTAAATCCGCACGACGCTGGTATGCACTTTGCACATTAGCCCATTTAGCTTTCACGTCCTGATCTGATGTAGCCATACTATTACGTGAACCTACACCCCAAAAAATTACGAGAGCAATTACTCCCAAAACAATCCATACTGTCTTATTCATCTTGATAAATTTTAATTGGTTTTAAGCTGAAACAAAAATACTATTTAAATTTTAAAGACCTGATTTTTGCGCCACAATCATCCGGTCATTCCCCTTGAAGTCTTGCAATAGCTTGACTTCTTGGAAACCCTTGCTAAACAAGAGCTCCACGGTTTGAGTTCCAAAATACTGGTTAATTTCTAGAAATAGATAACCCCCAGCCCGCAAACGCTCCTTAGCAAAATTAGCGAGCACCACATAATATTTTAAGGCATCGTCATTCGGTACAAATAAAGCCAAATGGGGCTCATGGGATAACACGTGATTCGCCATCCCTTTTTTCTCCTCCTCTGTCACATAAGGAGGATTCGACACAATCATATCCCAAATACCTTCAGAGGAAGGCCAGGCGAAAATATCTTGTTGTTTAAACTCCACGTCCGCATGTAGAACCTTTGCATTCTGGCTTGCCATCGTCAATGCTCCTTCGGAAATATCCCAAGCCTCTACCTGCAGTGAAGGGAGTTCTAATTTCAAGGAAATGGGTATACAACCAGATCCTGTCCCTACATCTAAAACCGAGGCATTCTCGGTAGCGCGACTTAAAACGAGATCGACCAATTCCTCCGTCTCCGGACGCGGAATCAAGGTATCTGCATTCACATGAAACAAATGATCTCGAAAATAGGTCTTGCCCATCACGTATTGCAAGGGTTCGCCAGCGGCCAGACGCGCTAAATGCGATGACCAATCCTCCGGCAAGTCCACCTCTTTTTTCAAAATAATATCCATCGAACTTAAATTCCATCCCAAGTCAAGGCAACGAAAGGCAATCGCACGGGCCTCGGAAGGCTCATAATGCGTAGAAATTGCATCGGTTATTTGTTGGATTAGAATAGGACTGGCAATCAATTTCATTTGTGGAGAATTTGGGTAAATTTACAAATTATAAACCGATGAAAATGCTATGAAAAAATTAATACTACCGCTCA
>JBILCC010000101.1:0-5936 GCA_044353355.1 Aquirufa sp. | reverse complement strand
CACCACGGCGAAATCAAGGAAATTATCAATATTAACGCGGGCGAATGGACAAGCCCTGTATTTCATTACGATTTCTAAGCTTACTGAAATTAATAAAAAAGGGGGCCGCTGCGCGGCCCCCTTTTTTATATCAAAATCGACTAAACCGTCGTCTTAATCTTCAATTCATCTAACTGCGCTTGCGCTAATGGAGATGGGGAATCAATCATCACATCGCGGCCAGCATTGTTCTTAGGGAAGGCGATGTAATCACGAATCGAATCTGTTCCACCGAATAAAGAGCAAAGACGGTCAAAACCAAAGGCTAATCCACCATGCGGCGGCGCCCCATATTCAAAAGCATCTAATAAGAATCCGAATTGCGCTTGGGCCTCCTCCGGAGTGAATCCAAGGACTTCGAACATTTTTGATTGCAAATCTTTTTGGAAGATACGAATCGAACCTCCACCCACTTCTACGCCATTCACGACTAAATCGTAGGCATTCGCACGCACTTTACCGAATTCTCCAGCCAGCATCAATGGAATATCCTCTGGCTTAGGGCTCGTGAACGGATGGTGCATCGCAAACCAGCGATCTTCTTCCTCACCGTACTCTAATAGTGGGAAATCTACCACCCAGTGTACTTTGTAATTATTCGGGTCACGTAATCCCATACGCGTTCCCATTTCTAAACGAAGTTCGTTCAATTGCTTGCGCACTTTGTCTCCCTCACCTGAAAGTACTAAAATCAAGTCCCCAGGCTCTGCGTTAAACGCTGCAGCCCAAGTCGATAAATCTGCTTCTGAATAGAATTTATCTACAGATGATTTCACAACGCCGTCCGCTTGAACGCGCGCGTAGATCAATCCTTTCGCACCGACTTGTGGACGGCGAACGAAATCCGTTAATTCATCGATTTGCTTGCGGGTATATTCGGCTGCGCCTTTCACACAAATACCTACTACCGTGTCCGCCGCATCAAAAACTTGGAAATCTTTGCCAGACGTCAAATCCACGTCCTCGCCTTTCAATTCCACGAATTTCATTTCAAAACGAATGTCCGGTTTGTCCGAACCGTAGTTTTTCATTGCATCTGCATAAGTCATGCGAGGCACCTGACCGATGTCAAGGCCTTTCACGTTTTGGAACAAATGGCGAATCAATCCCTCAAACATATTCAGGATATCTTCTTGCTCCACGAACGACATTTCACAGTCGATTTGGGTGAATTCTGGCTGACGATCCGCACGCAAATCTTCATCACGGAAACACTTTACAATTTGGTAGTAACGGTCAAAACCGGATACCATCAATAATTGCTTAAACGTTTGTGGAGATTGCGGTAAGGCATAAAATTCGCCTGGATTCATCCGAGAAGGAACCACGAAATCGCGCGCACCCTCTGGAGTTGATTTAATTAAAACGGGTGTTTCCACCTCGATAAAATCTTGCTTGTCTAAGTAATTACGCACTTCGCGGCCCACGTGGTGACGCAATTGCAAACTTTCGCGAATCGGGTTACGACGCAAGTCTAAATAACGGTATTTCATGCGGATGTCATCGCCGCCATCGGTCTCGTCTTCGATCAAGAAAGGAGGCAATTTCGCCGGATTCAATACGCGCAATTCTTTTACTTTGATTTCGATGTCGCCAGTGGGCATTTTGTCATTTTTAGACAAACGCTCTACCACGATTCCTTTCGCTTCTACGACGAATTCACGGCCTAATCCTCTCGCTAATGCCAAAGCCTCCGCAGACGATTTCCCCTCCTCTAACATCAATTGAGTGACCCCGTAACGATCCCGAAGATCCACCCAAATCATCCCTCCTTTATCTCGTGAACGCTGAACCCAGCCACAAAGAGTTACCTCGGTGCCCGCGTGTTCGATGCGCAATTCGCCATTTGTATGTGTACGTAGCATAGAAAATATTAAAATTCGGGCAAAATTACAGAAAAGAGCAGGGAGAGAAAAACATTTAGGGCTTTATTCTTTTTTACTTAATTTTGAATTATGCCAAAAATAGGAATCGTCGGATCAGGAATGGGAAGTTTGGGCTTTGCCATTCGCAGTGCAGTGGCAGGTCACCAAGTCACCGTTTTCGAAGCAAACTCTTACCCTGGAGGCAAATTAGCCCAAATAGAAACGAATGGATTTCGTTTTGACGCCGGCCCCTCCCTATTTACGATGCCCCATTTAGTGGACGAACTGTTCACGCTGGCAGGTAAAAATCCCCGCGACTATTTCAGCTATGAACGATTGCCGGAGATTTGCCGCTACTTTTGGGAAGATGGCACGCGCTTGCAAACAAATGCTGCACCGATTGAAACAGCCGCGGCGATTGCTTCGGAACTGGGCGAATCGGAGGAGAACGTAGCACGTTTTTTACGCGAAATCGGAGAAAATTACCACATTATTAGCGATCTATTCCTCGATAATTCCTTGCATTCTTTGTCGACTTGGACGGGACCTAAAGCCCTGAAAGGCTACCTGAATATTCCGCGCCTTGGTTTGTTTAACACCATGCACCGCTCCCATGCCAAGCGCTTTAAGAACCCTAAAACGGTCCAGCTTTTTGACCGCTATGCCACCTATAACGGCTCGGACCCTTACCAAACGCCCGCAACTCTATCGATCATTCCTCATTTAGAATACAACATAGGCGCCTTTTTCCCCAAAGGCGGTATCATCAGCATCCCTCGGGCACTGCACCGCCTGGCCGAAGAACTAGGCGTGGACTTTCACTTCAACGAGAAAGTATCCCGCATTACAACTGAAAACCACACAGCCTCCGGATTAGAAACCGAAAAAGGCCAATATGCCTTTGATTATATCGCCTGCAACGCGGACATCCGCCCGAGCTACGAAAAACTATTAGCACAGGAACCGCAACCTAAAAAACTATTAAATCAGCCCAAATCGAGTTCCGGCATCATTTTCTACTGGGGAATGGACCGCAGCTTCGACGAATTGGGTGTGCACAACATCTTCTTTTCGGACGACTATCAGGGCGAATTTAAGGCCATCTTTGAAGACAATACGATTAACGATGACCCTACCATTTACCTGCACATCTCTTCGAAAGTAGAAAAATCAGATGCCCCTGCAGGTGGCGAAAACTGGTTTATCTTGATGAACGTCCCGGCGAACGAGGGACAGGATTGGGATGCACTAGTGGAAAAGATGAGAAAAAATGTGATAGCAAAGTTATCCCGCAACTTAGGTATAGACATCGAAAAACACATCGTCGCCGAGGATCTTTTAGATCCGCGCAGCATCGAGGCGAGAACCTCATCGGCAGGAGGTGCGCTTTATGGAAACGCCTCGAACAACCGATTTGCAGCCTTTTTACGCCACCCGAATTACCGAAAGGCGATCAAAAACTTGTATTGGGTAGGCGGCAGCGTCCATCCGGGCGGTGGCATTCCACTTTGTTTATCTTCGGCAAAAATTGCGGCGAAGCTTTTTGCAGAAAATGCGTAATTTCGCCTATTCATTTCAATAATATTATGATTCAAAGACCACAAACCCTTTTCTTAGCCATAGCGATTATTGGCAATGCGATCGCGACATCGGGCATTTCTATTTGGCAAAAAATAGGCACTTCAGGCCAAAAAGCAGAGCTTTTCTCCAACCAATGGCAATTATTCCAAAATGGAAAAGAAGTAGCCGCGCACAGTAACATCGCAATTGCCCTTTTAGTGACTTTATCGACGGTCATTACGCTTGTAACAATCTTCTCTTTCAAAAACCGCATGCGTCAAATGATGTTAGGCCTAATCAATTCCCTCGTGTTAGCGGGAGCGATGGGCTATGCTTTTTGGGTGATTTTCAAGGAGGCAATGCCTACGTTTGAACCAGAAATTCAGGGGAAATATGGTTATGGATTCTACGCCTTAGTGGTTTCCCTACTAGCGAATATGATTGCCAACCGCCTAATTCGTAAGGACGAAATGCTCGTGCAATCATCGAACCGGATGCGTTAAGATTTAAACAATACCCTCTTTCAACAGGTCGTGGAGATGTACAAATCCCACGGCCTTTTTATTTGCCGTCACCACCAACTGTGTGATATTTTTGCTTTGCATAATGGCCAAAGCCTCAGTGGCAAATGCCTCCGCATCAATCGTCTTAGGCGTAGTATTCATCATATCCGACAAAACGATGTTAGCCCAATCTTTTGAATTCTCTAAAGTCCGGCGAACGTCGCCATCCGTGATAATTCCTACTAAATCCCCTTTCCCATCCAATACCGCCGTCGCACCTAAACGCTTCGACGAAATCTCATGAATGGCTGCCTGAATGGAGGCCGTGTGGGAGATAGCTGGAAAATCATGGGTCGGATAAATATCGCCCACTTTTAAATAAAGGCGTTTGCCGAGGGCGCCGCCCGGATGGTATTTGGCAAAATCCTGAGCTGTAAATCCTTTACATTCTAACAAACAAACCGCTAAGGCATCGCCTAAAGCCAAGGCTACCGTCGTGGAGGTCGTGGGTGCCAGATTCAATAAATCTGCTTCCTTTTCCGCCAAAGCGTGTAATATATAGTCCGATTGCTGGCCCAAATAAGAATTCTTATTTGACACCATCGCAATTAACTTCACTTTCAGGCGCTTGATCAAAGGTACCAGCACCTTGATTTCCGGTGTATCTCCTGACTTCGAAATACAAATCACGGCATCTCCGTCCTGAATCATTCCTAAATCTCCATGAATCGCATCCGCCGCGTGCATAAACAAGGCTGGCGTCCCGGTGGAATTCATCGTAGCCACAATTTTCTGCGCAATGATGGCAGATTTACCAATCCCTGTGAAGACAATGCGTCCAGGAATACTCAACAAATGTTCCACACAAGCCTCAAAATCCGAATTAATTCGGGCGCTTACTTGCAGAATGGCCTCAGCTTCCTGTGTTAAAACTTTTTTTGCTGTGGATTGGATATTTTTGCTTAATTTCAATCTTAGAAGAATTTGTAGGGCAAAGATAAGTAGAAGCCCTCAGACTTTAACAATCGCCGAAACAACACATTAATCAATATATGCCCCATCCAATGACCATCGATAGCTTGAAGGAACAGCTAAAAAAAACCTTTGGATTTAGCCAATTTCGGGGGGAGCAAGAAGCCATCATTCTAAATACCATCCAAGGCAAAAACAGCTTTGTTTTAATGCCTACCGGCGCTGGCAAGTCGCTTTGCTATCAATTGCCTGCGATTGTGATGGAAGGAACGGCAATTGTGATCTCGCCTTTGATAGCGTTGATGAAGAATCAAGTGGATCAAATGGTGGCTTTTGGCATTAATGCCCAATTCCTAAATTCCTCTTTAACGCGGGCTGAAATCAATCGCGTAAAAGCTGAAGTGATCTCAGGAGCTGTGAAATTATTGTACATCGCCCCAGAATCGCTTAATAAACAAGAGAATCTAAACTTTTTAAAGCAGGCTAAAATCTCCTTCGTAGCTATTGACGAGGCACACTGTATCTCGGAATGGGGACACGATTTTAGACCTGAATACCGCAAGATCCGCACCATCATCGAGACCATCGATGAAAAGATGCCCATCATCGCTTTAACAGCTACAGCTACCCCCAAGGTGCAAATCGACATCCAAAAGACCTTAAATCTGGAAGATGCGACCGTTTTCAAATCGTCATTCAACCGCAAGAACCTCTATTATGAGATTCGCTCGAAGAAGGATATCGACAAGCAATTAATCCGCTTCATTAAGTCGCATAACGGCAAGGCAGGAATTATTTATTGCCTTTCGAGAAAGCGGGTGGAGGAAATCGCGGAATTATTGCACGTGAATAGTGTCAAGGCACTCCCTTACCATGCTGGTTTAGAGCCACAGGTACGTATGGCGAACCAAGAAGCTTTCTTGAATGAGGAAGTAGATGTGATGGTCGCAACAATTGCATTTGGAATGGGAATCGATAAGCCAGATGTGCGTTTTGT
>JBILCC010000004.1:0-43075 GCA_044353355.1 Aquirufa sp. | reverse complement strand
CCTGTATTTGTTAGGCTTGCAAAAATACGGAATCCAACGCCTGGATTATGTCATCACCGATTTCAAACAGGTCTACGTGGAATCCTATGACGTCAATAATATCGATTTCAGTTTCCAATACGACCAGATCGAGAAGTTCATTCTATTCTTAGAAGAGAACAAGAAATTCATCCGGGACAAGAAGATTTTTGACCGCAAATCAAGCGACAATCAATTATCGATTTTTGAGTAATCCCCTCAATTCATCCAAATGCTGAATTTCGTGCGGTAAATCCGTTTCTACCGAAAAGGGATTGTAATGAATCGCCGGAATTCCCGCGTTCAATGCTCCCCTGACATCAGCCTCCACGTGATCGCCTATCATTAGCGCCTCTCCAGGCTGAATACCTGCGCTTTCTAAAGCATATTCATAAAATAACGGATTCGGTTTCTTAGTCCCTACTTGCTGGGATGTGATAATCTCCTTAAAAAAGGAACGCATGCCGGCGCCTTCAATCTTCACATATTGAATGTCGTCGAAGCCATTCGTCAAAATGTACAAAGGATAATGCGCTGCTAAATCTTGAATGACTTCAAAGGCGCCAGGCATCAAATTCGTCTTCCGAGGTGCTCGCTCGAGGTATTTATCTCCAAACTCGGAAGAGGGCCCTTCGATGCGCAGCTCCTGAAAAAAACGCATAAATCGAGTTTCACGCAATTCCGCCTGCGATATTTCGCCTGCAGCGTATTGGTCCCATAAAGAGTTATTAATTTTTTCGAAGGTTTTCCAATACGACTCGGGCTCAATGGCCAGCTCGTATTCGACAGCTAAATCCAGTAAAACTTCTCTTGCATTCAGGTCGTGATCCCACAGCGTGTGATCCCAATCAAAAAAAAGTGCTTTCGGGCTAAAATTCATGTAACAAAGGTAATAATAACTTACCTTTGCCCTAGCCCATTTTAAAACATCCTATGGAACATCAATTACAACTAAAGAGACCCCTCGCATTTTTCGATTTAGAGACAACTGGTATTCAAATTAACCGCGATCGGATCGTGGAAATTTCCATTGCCAAAGCGAATCTAGACGGAACCGTGGAGGTAAAAACGCGTCGCGTAAATCCAGGTATTCCGATTCCCTTGGAAGCTTCTTTAGTGCATGGCATCTACGATGATGATGTGAAGGATGAGCCTACCTTTCGAATGGTGGCTCGCTCGCTTTCCACTTTTTTAGATGGTTGCGATCTTGCAGGCTTTAACTCCAATCGTTTCGATGTGCCTATGCTAGTAGAGGAAATGCTTCGTGCGGAGGTGGATTTCGATATGAAAAATAGAAAATTAGTAGATGCGCAACGGATTTTCCATTTAATGGAGCCACGTAATTTAACTGCTGCCTACCAATTTTATTGTGGCAAAGAATTAATCGGAGCCCATGGCGCAGAGGCGGATGTGTTAGCGACCCTAGAGGTATTAAACGCACAGGTGAAACACTATGCGAACAAGTCGATTAAGGATGCGGATGGCAAGGAAGTTTTCCCTATTCAAAACGACATGGACAAGTTGCACGAACTAAGTGCCTCGAATTCAATTGACTACGCGAACAGAATGGCCTATAATAAAGACCGAGTGGCTTGCTTTAATTTTGGCAAACACATCGGTAGACCTGTGCTTGATGTGTTGAAGTCTGATCCATCCTATTACGACTGGATGATGAAGGGGGATTTCCCGATGGACACCAAGCGCAAACTGACCGAAATAAAATTGCAAGGTTTTCAGCGTTAAGGCATTTTTGATGTCGAGGCTATCAGATATTTTCGTATTTTTGCCTCGCATAAATGCATTTTTTGGACGGGCTTTTGCCTGAAGCCTTTGTTATTATTTAAGACTATGCAATCAATACCAGAAATTATCCGTACGATTCCATTGACCCATTACATTATGCTGAGCTCAGCTTTGTTTTGCATTGGTATTTTGGGCGTATTAACGCGTAGAAATGCGATTATCGTATTTATGGCGATCGAATTAATGCTAAATGCCGTTAACTTATTGTTAGCAGCCTTTTCATCCTACTATTCTGACCCAGCAGGTCAAATTTTTGTATTCTTCATTATGGCGGTAGCCGCAGCAGAAGTCGCTGTAGGTCTAGCGATTATTGTGATGATTTACCGAAATATACAAAGCATCGATATCGGTGTTCTTGACAAATTGAAAAACTAATTAAGCGCAAAATTCCGCCCAATTAATATGTCTTTACTATTCCTCATTCCACTATTACCCTTATTAGGCTTTGCTATTAATGGTTTAGCGTACCCGAAATTACCGAAGCAAATCGCGGGGATCATAGGAACGATTCCTCCCTTGGTTGCTTTCGCCTTATCACTTCAGTTATTCTTGAATTTCGACGGTCAGGCACAAATTCTTCCCATCGCGGATTGGATTAAGGTAGGTTCTTTAGAGATCCCTTTTGCCTTCCAAATCGATCAGTTGTCCATCTTAATGCTCCTTGTCATCACGGGAGTGGGCACCTTAATTCACGTGTACTCGATCGGGTACATGTCCCACGATGCGGGTTTTGGCAAGTTTTTTGCCTTTTTGAATCTGTTCGTCTTCTTTATGTTAATCCTCGTTTTAGGGGCAAACTTCACCGTCTTATTCATCGGATGGGAAGGCGTAGGTTTGTGTTCGTACTTGTTGATTGGGTTTTGGAACCAAAAGAATTCTTACGGAGATGCAGCCCGCAAGGCCTTCATTATGAACCGTATTGGTGATTTAGGTTTCTTAGTGGGTATCTTCTTGTTGATCCAGGATTTTGGAACAACCGATTACCAAACGATTTTCACAGCGATTAAAAGTGGAGATTATACGACCGATTTAAGCATTATCGCGTTCTGTCTTTTCATTGGTGCGATGGGTAAATCAGCGCAGATTCCGTTGTTTACATGGCTTCCAGATGCCATGGCGGGTCCTACACCTGTTTCGGCTTTGATTCACGCGGCGACGATGGTGACAGCGGGTATTTATATGGTAATCCGTGCGAATGCCTTGTTTGAATTGAGTCCTGAAGTATTGCATTTTGTAGGTTGGATCGGTTTAGCAACGGCCTTATTAGGCGCAGCGATTGGTCTTTTCCAAAACGATATTAAGAAAGTCCTTGCTTATTCTACGGTCTCCCAGTTAGGCTACATGTTTATGGGTCTAGGCGCTTCAGCGTATACGGCGTCGTTCTTCCACGTGATGACACACGCGTTCTTTAAGGCCCTTCTTTTCTTAGGAGCGGGTTCTGTGATTCACGCGATGTCAGACGAACAAGATATTCGCCGTATGGGTGGATTGAAATCGAAGATGCCTATCACGTTCATCACGTTTATGCTAGGAACTATCGCCATTGCGGGTATTCCTCCATTCGCCGGTTTCTTCTCGAAAGATGAGATCCTAGCCAGCCTTTACCACCACGATCCAGTAATGTGGAGTTTAGCAATTGTAGGATCTGCTTTAACCTCTTTCTATATGTTCCGTGTGTTCATTTTGACTTTCTACGGAGAGTTCAGAGGAACGGAAAAACAAGCACATCATTTACACGAATCGCCTATCACGATGACTTTGCCGTTGATTATATTAGCGGTATTTTCTGTAGGTGGAGGTTTAATCAACTTGCCTCACTTTGCAGGGGGCAATGAATTCTTAGCTCATTGGTTAGCACCCTTATTACCAGAAGCAGGTGCAACGGGTGAAGTTAACTTCCTAAGTTTAGAAGGAGGTGCACCACTATTAGCGGCATTCTTGCCAGCCTTCTTAGCGATCTACGTTTTTGGGATGCAGAAATCAGTGCCATCTGAAGACGCAGAGATTTCTGGTATTCAAAAGATTATCTACCACAAATTTTATATCGACGAATTGTACGAACTGCTATTTGTTAAGCCTATCACATTCTTATCGAACTTCTTCTTCCAAGTGATCGATTTTTTAGTAATCGACTTATTCGTAGAGGGTTTAGGACGTTTTGTGAAATATGCTTCGAGCGAGTTCCGCAGAGCTCAAACAGGAAACGTAGGTATCTACTTATTCTGCATGGTCGCGGCCATCGTTGTCATTTTATTTGTTAGTTTAAAAAGTACGATCCTTCCATAATTCGATCGCCAAACAGCTATGTATCTACTATTTATACTTTTATTTCCGCTTTTGATTGGGTCAGCTTTGTTGATCTTCAAGCCAAAAAATGCGTTTGCCCTTTCCCTAGGTGCGTCCATCATTGAGCTAGGGGCCACCGCCTTTGTTTTACAACAAGCTAGCATAAATCCTGTTTCCTTCACTGCTCCTTGGGTGGCATCAGAAGGATTATACTTCTCGCTCTATGTAGATGGAATCAGCGGCGTATTAATCGGACTTTGTGCTTTATTAGTTCCCTTTATAGTAGCCACAACAGCCAATACAGATCGTGCGAATAATTCCCAATTCCAGGGTTTGATGTTAGTGATGCAAACGGCTTTAATGGGAGCGTTTCTAGCAAAAGATGCCTTTTTGTTTTACTTCTTCTTTGAAGCCTCATTGTTACCTATTTATTTCCTTGCGGCAATTTACGGGGGCGAGAACAAGAATGCGATTACGTTTAAGTTCTTTGTTTATACCTTGTTTGGTTCTCTATTCTTCTTAATCGCCTTAATTTATGTATACTTGCTAACACCAGGTCCATTTCATTCAGCAGATATCGACGTATTATACCAAACTGCGAAAGGCTTAAGTGCAGATCAACAAGGTTATTTATTTGCGGCCTTTTTCTTAGCTTTTGCCATCAAGATGCCCGTTTTCCCTTTCCATACCTGGCAGCCCGACACCTATACCGTGGCTCCTGCTCAAGGAACGATGTTGCTATCAGGTATTATGTTAAAGATGGGTACGTACGGCGTGATTCGATTCGTGCTTCCGATGTTCCCTTTAGGCGTTGCTACTTGGGGATTGACAGCATCAGTACTTTCTGTAATCGGAGTAATCTATGGTTCGATTATCGCCATTCAGCAAAAAGACGCTAAACGCTTATTAGCCTATTCCTCATTCGCTCACGTGGGCTTGATGTCTGCTGGTATTTTATCCGGAAGCATCGAAGGTATTCAAGGTGCCTTGTACCAAATGTTATCTCATGGTATCAACATCATCGGTTTATTCTTCGTCATTGAAATCATTGAACGTAGAACAAAATCAAGAGAAATCGCTCAATTAGGAGGCATCACACAGTTCTCGTATCCTTTAACAGTCACTTTCGTGATCTTGAGTTTAGGTTCAGTGGCACTTCCCTTAACGAATGGTTTCATTGGAGAGTTCTTGTTATTAAAGAGTGTATTTGACCAAAACGTAGCCTTAGGTATCATCACAGGAATCACGATCATCTTGGGCGCAGTATACACCTTGCGATTGATCCAAAAATCGATGTTCGGAAATGTGTCGCGAATTACTTCTGATTTTGCGGACTTGACTTTTGCGGAGAAAGCGGTGTTAATTCCCTTAAGTACCTTAGTGATTTTGGGTGGAGTTTTCCCATCGACAGTTTTAGGTTTTAGTGAACCAGCGGTTCAGCAATTAATCCAATGGTTCAAATAAAATATTAGTAAAAGCATTATGACGGCTATCATTGCATTATCTCTTCTCGGTATTTTAAATTTATTCTTGGGCTTTTGGCTTCCGAGAAAAACCATCCAAGCTGCGACGCTTCTATTCTTAGCGGGCAGTATGGCTTTGACGGCTATGGACTGGAATCATGAAATGTTATGGTATGGACGCATGTTCCACACCACGAATACTTCCATCAGCTTCAGCTTAATTATTCAATTAGCAGCCTTTATGGTCGTTAGTTTTTCCAAAGGCTTTGGCATCGACGAAGAGCATACCCATCCAGCAGAATACTATGCGATTCTATTGTTTTCGGTAGTAGGCGCCATTTTAATGGTTTCATTCGATCATTTGATCATGTTCTTTGTGGGACTTGAAATCCTATCGGTAGCTATGTATGTGTTGACCGGTTCAGATAAGCGTAATTTACGCTCGAATGAAGCTGCCTTGAAATACTTCTTGATGGGTTCATTCGCAACTGGTATTCTATTATTTGGAATTACCCTCGTATATGGAGCGACGCGTTCATTCTATTTAACAAACATTGCAGAAGTAATTGCAACTACCCCACAAGCATCCACGCCGGTATTCTTATCGATTGGCGTTTTATTAATTATTGTCGGATTCCTATTCAAGATTTCGGCAGCACCTTTCCACTTTTGGACGCCTGATGTATACGAAGGGGCGCCTACCATCTTTACGATGTTTATGTCAACGGTAGTGAAGGCCGCTAGCTTTGCAGCCTTATACCAAATGCTAACGGGACCATTTGGATCACTGTATGGCACTTGGGTGTATCCGATCTATTACATAAGTATGTTAACACTTTTAGTGGGAAATATCACAGCGGTTTACCAGCAGTCCGTTAAAAGAATGCTAGCTTACTCTAGTATTTCGCACGCCGGATACTTGCTCATTACCCTAAGCTCTAATCAAGCAAGTACATCATCGACTATCTTGTATTATTCCTTATCCTATACTTTAGCTACGGTTGTAGCTTTTGGCGTAGTTATGTTAGTAGCAGAATACCAAACAGGGCGTACAGAAAAACCCGAAAACTTCAGTTCATTTGAAGGCCTAGCGAAGCAGAACCCAGGTTTAGCTTTCTGCTTTACCGTTTCGTTATTGTCTTTGGCAGGTATTCCACTGACTGCAGGTTTTTGGGGGAAATTCTTCGTATTCTCTGATATATTCAATAGACACGTTTATTATCCAGTGATCTTAGCAATCATCATGTCAGCCATCGGAGTTTATTACTATTTTAAAGGGATTATTGCCATCTACTTTAGAGAAGGCGACATCGAGCGAATTGAATTGCCAGGGTTAGTCAAATTCGCGATGTGGGCTTGTACACTAGGTACCTTGCTATTAGGCGTATATCCAAGTATCGTTAAAAACCTATTTTAAATTGAGCATTTGAGCGACAAGAAACAGGCCCTTTTCAATCAGAAAGATTTAATCGCCTACTTCGTAGTGGCTGCATTAGGGGCTTTCGTTCAATTACTCGCTGGAGGATTAATCAAAGATTGGTTCCGCGTTACGTATAAAGATTCCATCCTTCCTGCCTATTTCATTTCTTTAATAGTAGGCTTTTTTCTGACCAAAGTATTTGCGTTTAATGCTCGAAAAAGCAAGCAAACAAGAAGAGAGATGTCCAAATATGTCCTAGTAGCTAGTTTTTCTGGTATCATCACCTGGTTATTCAGTACCATTCCTTATGAATTTATTCATGAACGCTACCCGGATATCTATTTTCTCATCCCCTATTCCATCAAAAAATTAAACATTACTCAAATCCTAACCACCTTGCACGGAATGGGGTTTAGTTTTTTATCCAATTACATTCTACACAAGACCTTCACCTTCAAATCAAGCGGGTTTTACGATCGATTAAAAGAGCTGACAAAATAGGATTTATCTAATTTAGGTCTTATCTAGGTTCCAAATTCTTAAGAAATCCTAAGCCGATTAAGCATTATTAAGCCCTATTTTTATCTTTTTTTACTCATTCCTTAAAAAAATCTTAAAAATTTATTTGCATTTATTTGTACTTATAAAATAATGACGTAGATTTGTGACTCAAACCTTAAACAAAATAAGAAATGAAAAAAGTATTCGCTCTAGCTTTCGTTGCTGCAATGGTAACTTTAGCATCTTGTGGTGAGAAGAAAGCAGAAGCTTCTGCTGACACTGTTGCTGTTGATTCTGCTGCTGCTGCTGCTCCAGCTGATTCTGCTGCTGCTGACACTGCTGCTGCTGACACTGCTGCTGCTAAATAATTTTAGCACAACGATCAGAAAAAAGTCCTTCGCATGCGAAGGACTTTTTTTATGTCTAATTCCGGATGAAGAATAAAAAGATTGATTCCTTTTTTGATCACTTCCCTCCCAAAGTAGCGGAATACTGCTTTCAACTTTGGCATGATTATTCCTTTGACTTCATTGTCAGTAAATCCCGTGATTCAAAACTGGGCGACTATCGATTCAGCCCGGTAAAAGGACATCAAGTGACGGTCAATCATAACCTGAATCCCTACGCTTTTCTAGTCACTTACATTCACGAAGTTGCCCACTTAACCACTTATCTTGCACACAAGAATAAAGTCCTTCCGCATGGTCAAGAATGGAAGACGGAATTTTATAACCTATTTGAGCCCATTCTAGACGAGGATTTGTTACCATCAGAACTCGTAAACGTCCTAAGAGCTTATTTAAAAAATCCAGCAGCCTCCTCGAATGGCTACCAACCCCTTGTTGACATACTCAAAAGTTTCGATGCAGAGCCTCCAGCAGGCACTCCATTAGTCGAATTGTTAGAAGGCACAACATTCGCCTTAAAAAACCTTCGCTTCATCAAAGGGAAACTTCGCCGAACACGTTACATTTGCAAAGAATTAAATTCAGGTCGAAACTACTTAGTGGCAAAGAATGCGTACGTGTTACCGATTGAAATTTTTTAAAGTACTTCTGCCTCTTCTACTTGCGGCCTTCATCGGACATGCTCAAAACTCCATCTTATCAAGCGGACGTTGGATCAAAGTAGGTATTACTCAATCCGGCATCTATCAAATTACCCCAGCATGGCTTGCTAAATTCAATCTAAAAGCCTCTCAATTAGGAGTATATGGTCACGAAATAGGTGAATTACCTCAGGCAAACGCATCTGCTCGACCTATAGATTTACAGCCCATACCTTTCTTGAAACAAGGTGATGCCGTTGTTTTTTGGGCGGAAAAATTCACTCATCACTATAGTGATACGGCCTTCTACTTTATTCGTTTAGATGATCCAGCGCCAAAGATTATCTCAGAATCAAACAATGGCACCAATTCATCGACATCAGGTCCGGCATTAGATTATGCCTTAAGTCGATTTCACTACGAACCTGAAACCTATAATCTATTGCAATCAGGTAGAGAATGGTTAGGTGATGGATTTTTTGGTAATGTAAATCGAAGCATTCAATATCCTTTATCAGACTATAAATCGGGAATACCTAGCTTACTCTCTGGAAGGTTAGCTTCCTCCTCCGTTGCACCTGGAACCTTCACTTTTAGTATTCCTGGCAATACGCTTTCCCCTATTATTTTTCCTGCCATTACTGGCGATCGGTATGATCAAAAAGCTTATCTAAGTGATTTCGCTGCGAGGGTATACCCAGTAATAAAAGACCAAAGCTGGTCGTGGAATTTAGCCTATGCTAATACCACGGGCTCTGGATATATCGATTTCATCGATTTAGAATACCCTAGAAAGTTAAATGCTCTGAATGAGAACCCACACTATTATCTACCTAATAAGACGGACTCCTCCTTTACTATTAGCATTTTAAATAAACAAACAAACCATCAAATTTGGCTAAAAACGAAAGGCAATAGCTGGCAAAAACTGATCTCTTTGTCTCTCCCTAAAGTAGCACCAGGCGCAGAATTACTAATTTTTGATCCAGCTAAGGCGGTAGATCCGATTACGCTTGATCTCATTCCAAATCAAAATAGCAGAGCAGATGAGTCCGCCGATTTGCTTGTTATATCTAGCCCTTCCATTTTACCTGTCGCTACACTTTTCGCACGTTACCGGAGTTCAAAAGGAATAAAAGCTAAAGCTTACTCCACCCAAGAGATTTATAACGAATTCTCTGCAGGCAAAGTGGACGTAACTGCCATAAGAGATTTTATACGCCTTAAAAAACCACGCTATGTACTACTAATGGGCGATGCTTCCGTTGATTACAAAGGAATAAATAAGGTGGCTACGGCTACTGAGCGCTTGAATTATGTGCCTAGTTATGAAAGTAGAGAGTCTTTGCAGCCGCTACAGACTTATGTGTCAGATGATTACTTTGGCCTTATCGATATAGATCAAGGAGAATGGTTAGAGGGAAATGAGGCAAAAAATGAGCTTTTATCCGTAGCAATAGGCCGAATTCCAGTGAGATCCTTTGAAGAAGCAACAATGCTCGTAAATAAAATGATCAGCTATGAAAGGCAAAACTTAACACATCCCTACCGTTTCGCTTGGCTAGCAGATGATGGAGATTCAAATCTGCATGTTCAAGATGCAGAAGATTTTGCAACCTACATTCCTGAGGCATTTCAAGTGCAAAAAACCTATATTGACCAATTTCCACAAGAAGCAGCAAATGGCATTTATACTTCGACGGCGGGAAAAAAAGCTAGTCTCGACTTATTTAATTACGATGCTGATTTTATCCATTTCTTAGGCCATGGTTCAGAGTCTGCCTGGACGGATGAAAAAGTGATCACCACGAATGAATTACAAACGTTGAAAAATAGCCGAAACCTTCCCTTATTGTTGACAGCTACGTGTCAATTTGGGCGATTTGATGATCCCAATCAGCTTTCGGGTGCGGAGGTCAGCCTTTTGTCAAACCAAGGGGGGGCTATCGGACTTATTTCAACGACAAGACCCGTATTTCAGAGTAGTAATTATCTGTTTGGTCAGGCATTTTATAGAAATTTAACTAAACATCTAAATAATAAAGACTACAGATTAGGGGATTTATATCGAGACGCAAAGAATGAGAGCCAATCTGGCGTAATTAACAGAAATATTACCCTTTTGGGAGATCCCTCGTCAGCCCTTCCTTGGAACCAACAAGCGCTCAGCATCCGTATTGATACCTTATCAAACGGGGTGATTCAAGGACAAACAACCCCCAGTATAACGGGTGAGATTCAAGTCTATTATTTTGGGGAAGATCAAAAAAAGCAGACGCTGGGTACAAAAACAGATAAATTCAATTATGTCATTGCCGGCAACCTAGAAGGAAAAAGCGTTGCAACTGTGCAAAATGGCAAATTTACTCTCGCAAATCTTCCTGCCTACCGATTGAAATGGCGCGCTAATTCAAATGATGGAAATACGTATGGAGGAGGAATGAAAAGTAGTTTAAAACCAAGTAGGGAAACCAAAGAGTTTAATGCCCCCATTTTAGAAGCTAGCTTATTAAATGAGGCAGACATTACAGCAACCTCCCCTAATCCGATCTTGCAGTTAAACATTAATGACGCTAGTTCACTTCGTTTTATTGGACCTAAAGGAGAAAAAGCCTATTTCTCAGTCAATGATACACTTATATTTCCCCTATCGCAGCTTTTTGTACCTGCCTTAAATTCTAGCAAGAAAGGCTCCATTACTTTCCCCTTTGAGTCACTTGCCCCCGGGAAATATAAAGTTTCAGCAAATTGTTTTGACGTACATACGAACCAAGGTAATTTAACGTTTGAATTCACAGTATCTGCCTCTAAGAAGGAGAATGGGGCGCTCAACATCTACCCTAACCCGATGACCGAGCGAAGTACATTTTCATTTTTACAAGATAAACGATGGACGAGCTACGCCTACAAACTGAAAATTTATAGTATCTTAGGGAAACAAATCTTAGAGAGAACTGGGATAGTTCCAGGAAGTGATTCTGCTAACCAAACTTTCTCTATAGATTGGAGTCCTGCGGAGAAAAACCAATTAGATTATATTAATTACTACCAATTAGAAATTAAATACGATACAGGAGCCCCATTCGCATTTTTTTCAGGACGAATAGGAAACATTAAATAGCACATGAGACAACTACTAACCCTATTACTGATTACCATTGGAATAATTGCACATGCGCAATCAACAAGCCTAGTATCCGGCCAAATCAATGCAGGACGTATTCCTACACCTACCTTAATGTTCCTAAATGTTGCTCCTGATGCTCGTTCAGCTGCTATGGGTGATGCCGGGGTTGCTTTATCTGTGGATGCTAATGCAATACATTGGAACACGGCTAAATTAGCGACAACAGAAAAGAAGATGGGGTTTTCGCTCTCTTACACACCTTGGTTACGCTCTATTACAAATGACATGGCACTGTATAACATCTCTGGATATACGGTAAGCAAGAAAAATTTAGTTTTTGGTTTTTTCATAGATTACTTCGACCAAGGTATGTTCCAAGCGACTTTAGATAACGGGACGAGTGCTGGAAATTTCAATTCGAATGAATTTGCTTTGGGAATTTCGCATGCTAGAAAATTATCTTCAGCCCTATCAATAGGAATGAATTTAAAGTATATCAACTCGAATCTATTAGGAAATTACCAAGGTTCTGGGGGCGTAAGTAGTGCGTTAAAGCCCGCAGAAACAGTAGCTGCAGATATCTCTGTGTTTTATGCTAATAAAACCTCCAATCCTTGGAATTACAGCTATGCATTAACACTTTCGAATATTTCTGGTAAGGTAACTTATGGTGGATCAGAGAAAAACTTTATCCCTACTAATTTACGAATGGGTATGGCAGCAACTCACGATATTGACGAATTAAACAAGCTTACTTTCACCGTAGACTTCAACAAATTAATGGTTCCTACGCCACCAGCCTTTGAAAATGGGAAAATCGTAGGAACAGACCCCGCTACCGTTTCAGCCATTGGTGGAATATTCGGATCCTTATTTGATGCTCCAGATGGAATAAGTGAAGAGATCAAAGAAGTAACCACCTCTGTAGGCGCAGAATATTTATTTAATAATTCTTTTGCCTTGAGAACAGGCTATTTTCACGAGAGCGAAATGAAGGGAAATCGGAAGTATTTCACTTTTGGCCTTGGCTTTAAGATGGATCAAAAATACGGATTAGATTTTGCTTACTTGGTTCCAAGTGGTCAAGGCAGTCCTTTAGCAAATACCTTACGATTAACGCTCATAGCGGGCATTAATCAGCCTGTGAAATAATATGTTAGACCGTCGTATTGCCCCTGCCGCCTATCCGGTAGAGAAAGTTTTATTTCCCAAACCAGCTCAATATACGTTAGCCAATGGCATCGAAGTGTGGGTGGTATCGGCAGGAGAACAGGAAGTATTTAAATTTGAATTAAGTACGAAGGCAGGCGCCATTCATAGCCCATTGGCGGGATTGGCAGGCATGACGGCTTCACTCATGAAACGCGGAACCTCATCTCATTCCGCACAAGAAATTCACCAGGCTTTTGATTTTTTCGGGGCTTTCTGGGATATACAAGCAAGCCTAGACCACGGCACTTTCACGGTGTACGGGTTAACGAAGCACTTTCATTCTTTGATTCCTCTTGTTGGTGAAATACTACAAGAAGCAACTTTCCCCGCGGAGGAAGTAGAAAAAGAGATCGAAATCGAACGTCAAAAAACGAAACTGAATTGGGAAAAAACCTCCTATTCAGCTAGCCAGAAATTTCGTGCTCAGGTATTCCCGAACGATCCCTATGGCCGTTATACGGTGACAGAAGATTTCAACAAACTAGACCGCGCCGCGCTAGTGCAACAGTATTCGACGACTTGGGCTTCACAAAAACCGGTCATCTTTCTATCTGGTAAAATCTCCGATGAACAGATTTCCTTTTTAGATCAGACCTTAGGACAAATCAGTTATTCTAGCTCCGAATTACTTATCCCGTCAATAACAGTAGCTTCGAATCCAATTAAAATAAGAGAAGAAAAAGAAGCATCCGTACAGAGTTCGATTCGGTATGGCCTGCCAGCTATCTCGAGAAATCACCCTGATTACTTTCACTTTAGTTTAATGAATACGGTGTTAGGAGGATACTTTGGTTCTCGATTGCAGAAAAATATTCGGGAAGACAAAGGTTTCACCTATGGCATCTCGTCCAGTTTAGCTCCTTATCCACGTGGTGGCTATTGGGTCGTGGGAACAGATGTGAATGGGGAGAATGTCGATGCGACTTTGGCAGAAATCAAAAAAGAAATCACAATCCTTCAAAATGAATTGATACCTCAGCAGGAACTAGATATCGTCCAAAATTACCTGATGGGCAGCTTCACAGGAGAACTAACACAAGCTTTCGATATCGCCGAAAAAGTGCGTGTAATTCAATTGGATGGATTAGCTCCTGATTTCTATGATCAGTTTCAAGACAGTATACAAAATATCCAGGCTCAGGATATTAGAGACATGGCTGCTAAATACCTGAACCTGGATTTGATGCACGAGGTAATCGTGGGTTAAGAATTAGAACGACGCTAACTCTCTAAATTCATTCACACGGCTCGCTAAATCAGCTTCCGTGATTTCGAATAAGCGCTCTGTACCGAATTTCTCCACACAGAATGACGCCATCGCAGATCCGTGAACGATCGCGCGACGCATGTTTTCAAACGAAATATCGTCCGTCTTTGCTAGGTAACCAATGAATCCTCCTACGAACGTATCGCCCGCGCCAGTCGGATCGAAAACGTCTTCTAATGGAAGTGCTGGGCAATAGAACATGCGATCTCCTTGGAACAACAAGGCACCGTGCTCTCCTTTCTTAATAATCAAGGTCTTAGGTCCCATCGCCATAATCATCTTAGCGGCAGTGCGAAGTGAGTATTGCTCGGATAATTGACGCGCCTCCTCATCATTGATACAAAGCACATCTACCATCGTCAACACACGCTTCAAATCATCCATTGCTACATCCATCCAGAAATTCATAGTGTCCATTACGACTAATTTCGGACGCTTAGTAAGACCTTGAATCGCCTCAATCTGCACTTGTGGCGTCAGGTTACCTAACATCAAATAATCACAATCTTGGTATGACGCTGGAATGGCTGGCTTGAAATCAGCTAACACATTTAATTCCGTCACTAAGGTGTCACGTGAATTCATGTTGTTGTGGTATTTACCTGCCCAGAAGAACGATTTCTCCCCTTGTTTGATTTGTAATCCATCCAAATTGATGCCACGAGACGTCAACGTGTCCATGTATTCTTGTGGAAAATCATCACCAACAACAGCCACTACATTTACTTTAGGCAAAAAGAAGGCTGCCGATAAGGCAATATACGTACAAGATCCACCGATGATTTTATCGGTCTTTCCATAGGGAGTTTCAAGGGCGTCGAACGCAACGGTTCCAATAGATAATAAGCTCATAATAAATGTATTAACCTACTTTAGGACAACGGCTAAAGGGTTGGTTTGGATTGAAAAATTTACGGTATGTAATAAAAGTTTTATCATTTGTAGCTCCTAATTGGGAGACAAAGCGAAGCATTTTAGGATTAAAGTCACCCACCCAGTTCATGTCCATAGTGGAATACGGATAGAATGGATTCGTACGAGCGACTTCGCGGAAACGAAGGGCAATAGCGGATTCAACTCCTTTGCCTTGGTGATCTGGAGTTACCCCAAAAATCACCCCACACGTACGGGTCAACGTTCCTTTTAATTTCAATAAAAGGAATTTAATCATGCCCCACCAATTCAATTTGCCGTTTAGGTGTTTTACGATTTGGTTTAAATCCGGGATCACAATGAAGAAAGCAACCGGAGTCCCGTCCGTCGTGTAGGCAAACCAGAGCAATTGCTCATCGATGATAGGCTTCATCGTTTTCACGAGTTTTTGGGCCGATTCCGAACTCATCTCCTTGACTCCTGGGAATTTCGCCCAAGCGGCATTGAAAATAAAGCGGAAATCCTCTGCATATTTCGATAAATTACTTTTCTCGATGTGCTGGAAAACGTAATCTGGATTATCAAAAATGCGTTGCGCTTTTTCTTCGATTCCTTGTGTCACGTTAGCGCCAGCAATGGGCGAAACGAACACGTATTGTTGGAAATAGTCTTGAAAACCATAGTTTTCGAAGAACGGAATGTAATATGGCTTCGTCCAAGGCATTTTGTAAGTGGGCTCAAACTCCCAACCTTTGACCATCAAACCCCAGAAACTGTCGCGCTCCCCAAAATTAATCGGGCCATCCATCCCCTCCATTCCTCGCTCCGCTAGCCAATTTTGACAAGCCTCAAATAACATAAAAGCCGCTTTCTCCTCTTCAATACATTCGAAAAAGCCCATGCCACCCACGGGAACTTCCCCCTCCTTTGTGTTCCGCTCATAAAAAGCCGCCACACGACCAATGGGCTGATCCGATTCGTCGAAAAGGATCCAACGAATAGCCTCCCCTTGTTTAAAATGGGGATTCTTCCGCGGATCAAACACCGAAGAGATATCGTTGTCTAAAGGGCGAATCCAATTAGGGTCGCTGGAATAGAGCTGAACCGGAAAGGTGAGAAAAATCTTCTTTAAGCGAGCGTCGTCTCCTACTTCTCGTAAAAACATGCGAATAACGTTTGTATGCTAAAAAACATACAAAGGTAATGAATTGCGTTTGGGTTTGGTGAATTAAAAGAATCCAATTAATTTTAATTCCTTATTATCCCCTTTCGATCAGAAAAGATCCGCTTTACATGCAGCCCTTAAAAATATACAATACCCTGAGTCGTGAAAAAGAACTTTTCACCCCGATACACGAAAATCACGTCGGACTTTATGTCTGCGGGCCCACGGTATATAATTATGTTCACTTAGGCAATTTGCGCACTTTTACGTCTTTTGACATACTAAACCGCTATTTATTGCATATCGGGTACAAAGTACGTTATGTGCGTAATATTACGGACGTAGGTCATTTAGTGGGTGACGGCGATGAGGGTGAGGATAAGATTGGAAAGATGGCCAAACTGGAAAAGCTAGAGCCGATGGAGATCGTACATCGCTTTACCCAAGATTTCCACCAAGTATTAGAAAAATTCAATGTCTTGCCTCCCAGCATAGAGCCTACAGCGACAGGACATATTGTGGAACAAATCGAGACCACGAAATCCTTAATAGAGAAAGGATTAGCCTATGAATCGAATGGTTCGGTGTATTTTGACATCGAAACTTACAATAAAAATGGAGGTAACTACGGTCATTTATCTGGCCGCGTGTTAGATGATTTATTAACTGAGACGCGAGACTTAGATGGCGTGGGCGAGAAGCGGAATCCGTTGGATTTTGCGCTTTGGAAAAAAGCAGCTCCGGAACATATCATGCGCTGGCCATCACCTTGGGGAGAGGGTTTTCCAGGCTGGCACTTAGAATGTACCTGTATGAGCCACAAGTACTTAGGCGACACCTTTGATATACACGGCGGCGGAATGGACTTGAAATTCCCGCACCACGAATGCGAGATCGCACAGGCAAAAGCAGCTTATGATCGAGCTCCAGTACGCTACTGGATGCACACGAATATGTTAACAGTGAATGGCCAAAAAATGAGTAAATCCCTCGGGAACTCCTTCTTGCCGTCCGAATTATTTGCAGGTAGTCATGCGCTATTAGAGCAGGCTTACAGCCCGATGACCGTGCGTTTCTTTATGCTGCAATCCCAATACCGCAGTACTTTGGACTTCTCCAACGACGCACTTAAAGCGGCCCAAAAAGGCTACAAAAAAATCGCAAATGGTTTACGCATCATCAAGAAATTAGCTTATCCTACGGATATTAAGTCTACTCCAGATCCCGAGCAAGAAAAGGAGATCAATGACGCCATTCAAGGCTGCTATGATGGAATGAATGATGATTTAAACACGGCAGTGGCGATTGCACACTTGTTTACCTTGTTGAAGAAAATCAATTCGCTCTACACGGGGGGATTAGCCTTCGAATCCATTTCTACTGAAACATTTTCAAATTTACAGCGTTCATATGTCAGCATTTTAGAGGACGTCCTAGGGATAAAAGAAGAAGTCCCTGCTGAAATGAATGGCTTGACAGAGGAACTTCTTCAACTCTACAAGGGTTTCAAGGAAAGTAGACAATACGATAAAGTAGACGAAATCCGTAGCGCATTTAAATCTGCTGGGTTATTAATTAAAGACATGAAAAACTCCATTGATTGGGGATACGAAGAATAATATGCTCAGAAATTTAACACCCACCGTACGGAATTTAATTTTCATCAATGTAGCGATGTTCCTAGGATCGTCTTTCATTCCGGATGAACTATTCGCATTGTACTTTTTTCAATCCAGTAATTTTCATTATTTCCAAATCATCAGCTATATGTTCGTGCATGCGAATTTTATGCATTTGTTGATGAATATGTTTGGGCTTTATATGTTTGGATCCATCTTAGAAAAAATTTGGGGCGGGCAGCGTTTCCTATTTTTCTATCTATTCTGTGGAATAGGAGCAGGTCTATTGCACGAAGCCATCCAGTATTTCCATGATTATGCCAGCATCCGAAAGGCCTTGGAATTAGCGATTTCAAATCCGAATTCAGATTTTTTAGTAGACTACTTTAGCCGTTTTGAAGGAGGTTCAGCCATGAATCAAGGAAACATGACTGCTTCAGCAGCCATGGAGCATTACCAGTCTTATACCACTCAAAACCCAGTGGTAGGGGCATCAGGTGGTGTTTTTGGCATCTTGATGGCCTATGGCTATTTGTTTCCTAACTCCGAGATGTACGTATTCCCTATCCCCATTCCAGTAAAAGCGAAATACCTCGTGATGGGCTTTGCCTTTTACGAACTTTATGCAGGTAAATCAGCCGCTGATGGGGACAATGTAGCGCATTTTGCTCATTTAGGCGGCATGCTATTTGCGGTGATTTTGTTGTTGATTTGGAGACAAAAACGCGACAGTTTCTATTAAGATGAGGAGCATTCTCAACGACATAAAGAACATTATTCAACAGCCCGGACAGGGCTTGATGAAAATTATTATAGCCAACGGAGCCATTTTTGTAGCTTTGATGATTGCTCGTGTCGGCTTATTGATAGCAGGTAAATCGGAGTTATTTGATTCTTTTTTTACGCAAGTTTCGCTACCATCTGCACTCGATTTACTTATCCAAAGACCCTGGAGTCTAATAACCTATTTCTTCCTGCACATTGAGGTCTTTCACCTCATTTTCAACATGATGTTTCTGTATTGGTTTGGTATCATTATCCAGGATTTCATCGGGAATAAACGACTCGTCCAGCTCTTTTTTTATGGCGGATTAGCGGGTGCAGTAGCCTTTCTTTTAGCGATGAACACAGTGAGTTTTTTCATTGCTAAAGGACCTAATTTCCTAAATGGAGCTTCGGCCGGTGTATTTGCCGTGGTGGTCGCCGCTGCGACGATTCGGCCTAATTACCAGGTACATTTGCTTTTATTAGGACCCGTTCGCATAAAATATATTTCTGCGTTTTATATTCTATGGTCCTTTATTGAAACAACAGGGTCAAACGCAGGTGGAAATATTGCGCATTTAGGCGGAGCAATCTTAGGTTTTATTTTTGCCAAAAACTTTTTAGCCGCATCCCGACCTCAAGCCATATTTGAAATTAAAATTAAAGAATTTGCTACCGCTGTTAATCAAAAATTACAACCTCGAAAAGAACTAGAAACAGTGCCAGAGGAGGAGCTGAATGCGATTTTAGACAAAATATCGCAATCCGGATACGACAGCCTTTCGGACTTCGAGCAAAAAAGATTATTCAAAGCGAGTCAAAAAAATGACTAAGGCTTAAAAACATTTTTACCTTTGTAAGGTTAATCTTTCACTATCATCAAACGAGTCTATGCAATTTGAAGCCGGTCCTTTACTTAGCCAAATCACCACTCCGGAGGATTTGCGCAAGTTACCGAAATCAGACTTACCACAAGTCTGTGCTGAATTGCGACAATTTATCATTGATAATGTTTCCGTGAATGGAGGCCATTTTGGGGCTTCATTAGGCGTAACCGAGTTAACTGTTGCCTTACACTATGTGTTTAATACCCCAGATGACCAATTGGTTTGGGATGTAGGACACCAGGCCTATGGCCACAAAATTTTAACAGGTCGCCGGGAAGTTTTTCATACCAATCGTTTAATCGGGGGTATTTCGGGTTTCCCGAAGCGCTCAGAAAGTAATTTTGATACGTTTGGCGTAGGTCATTCCTCTACATCTATCTCCGCTGCGCTAGGTATGGCTGTAGGATCTCGCTACAAAAAAGAGACACATAGACAACATATCGCCGTTATTGGGGATGGATCTATGACGGCTGGAATGGCTTTCGAAGCGATGAACCATGCTGGTGATATCCCGAATAACATGTTGATTATCTTGAACGATAATTGCATGGCAATCGATCCGAATGTCGGTGCCTTAAAAGAATATTTAACAGATATTACTACCTCACACACCTACAACAAGGTAAAGGATGATGTGTGGAATCTGTTAGGCAAGATGTCCAAATTCGGCAAGACGGCACAAGAGATTGTATCCAAGATCGAGAATGGTCTAAAAGCCACCTTATTAAACCAAAGCAATCTGTTTGAATCTTTGAATTTGAGGTATTTTGGCCCTATAGATGGACACGATATCGATAATTTAACCACGGTTTTAAACGACTTAAAAGATATACCTGGTCCGAAAATTTTACATTGCATTACGACGAAAGGAAAAGGTTATTCACTGGCTGAGAAGGATCAAACTTTATGGCACGCACCAGGTAAATTCGATAAGCTTACGGGCGAGATTCATAAAAAAACCTATGACGATCCACAACCCCCTAAATACCAGGAGGTTTTTGGCCATACGCTTTTAGAATTAGCGGAGAAGAATCCGAAGATTATGGGTATCACTCCTGCAATGCCATCCGGATCTTCTTTGAATATTATGATGCGGGCGATGCCAGATCGCGCCTTCGACGTAGGAATCGCGGAACAACATGCGGTGACTTTCTCCGCTGGATTAGCCACACAAGGTTTAACAGTTTTCTGCAATATCTACAGCTCTTTCATGCAGCGTGGCTACGATCAAGTAGTACACGATGTCTGTTTACAAAAATTACCTGTCATTTTCTGTTTAGACCGCGCAGGTTTAGCTGGAGCTGATGGCCCTACACACCATGGATTGTTAGATTTAGCCTTTATGCGTTGTGTACCAAACATGATTGTAGCAGCTCCTCGCAATGAACAAGAGCTGCGTAACATCATGTATACCGCATCATTAGATACCTTCAAAAATCATGAAAAAGCGATCACTATTCGCTATCCTCGGGGCGAAGGTGTGATGCCGGCTTGGAGAACAGATTTTGAAGAGATTGAAATAGGAAAAGGCGTACAACTTTTAGAAGGAGAAGAAATTGCAGTCTTGTCCATTGGGCATATCGGTAACCAAGCCATTGAGGCTTGTGAAGCAGCACGTGAGCTAGGTTTAAAACCTGCATTATTTGACATGCGATTTGTAAAACCTTTAGATGAGGAACTTTTACACCGCGTATTCAAGCAATTCAAGAAGGTAATTACCGTAGAAGATGCGGCGATTCAAGGTGGATTTGGATCAGCGATTGCGGAATTTATGGTTGATCACCAGTATTCTTCTCAAGTAATTCGCCTGGGTATACCGGACGAAATCATCGAACACGGGGAGCAAAAAGAATTGTATGCCCTATGTGGAATTGACGCAAACAGCATTTTAGCAAAAATCCAAGCGAACACTATCGCGCTTCCTGCGAAAAATAATCCGAAAGCAATCATTTCTTAAAGTGCAATTAGTACTTTTCAAAGAAATTATCCCTACCTTTGCACCTTGAATTTCCCAATTAAAGGAATTTCGTTTCATTCAACGAATACATTTTTATGCAAAGCATTCGCAACATTGCCATTATTGCCCACGTTGACCACGGTAAAACGACCCTAGTTGACAAAATCATTCATGCATCCAAGATTTTTAGAGAAAATCAAGAATTTGGAGATTTGATCCTTGACAATAACGACCTTGAAAGAGAAAGAGGGATTACGATTACGTCTAAAAACGTGTCAGTTCGTTACAATGGAGTAAAAATCAACATTATCGATACACCTGGTCACGCCGACTTTGGCGGCGAAGTAGAACGCGTTCTACGTATGGCGGATGGGGTTATCTTGTTAGTGGATGCTTTCGAAGGCCCTATGCCTCAAACACGTTTCGTATTATCAAAAGCCATTGCTTTAGGTTTGAAGCCTATCGTGATTGTGAATAAAGTAGATAAAGAAAATTGCCGTCCGGACGAAGTACACGAAAGTGTTTTCGACTTAATGTTTAACTTAGAAGCAACGGAAGATCAATTAGACTTCCCTTGTATCTATGGTTCTTCTAAGCAAGGATGGATGAGTACAGATTGGAAAAAACCAACTGATAATATTATTCCATTATTAGATGCGATCATCGAGCACATTCCTGCTTCTAAGGTACAAGAAGGAACTCCTCAAATGCAGATTACGTCATTAGACTACTCTTCATTCGTAGGTCGTATCGCGATCGGACGTTTAGAGCGTGGTACTTTGACAGAAGGGATGCAAATTTCTCTTTGCAAAGCAGATGGTTCTACAAAGAAGATGCGTATCAAAGAGCTTCAAGTTTTCGAAGGTCTAGGAAAAGTTAAAGTGGAGAAAGTAGAGTGTGGTGAAATTTGTGCGATAACAGGTATTGAAGATTTCGAAATTGGTGACACGGTTGCTGATGCAGAGAATCCAGAGGCATTAGCGCGTATCGCGATTGATGAGCCTACGATGAATATGTTGTTCACGATTAACAACTCTCCATTCTTTGGTAAAGAAGGTAAATTAGTTACCTCTCGTCACATCCGTGATCGTCTGTTCAAAGAGACAGAGAAAAACTTAGCCTTGAAGGTTCTAACGACAGAAAGTGAAGATAAATTCTTAGTTTTTGGACGTGGTATTCTTCACTTGTCTGTATTAATCGAAACGATGCGTCGTGAGGGTTATGAATTACAAGTAGGACAACCTCAGGTTATTTTCAAAGAAGGAGAAAACGGAGAGCGTTTAGAGCCAGTAGAATCATTAGTAGTAGACGTTCCAGCAGAGGTAGCAGGTAAAGTAATCGAATTAGCGACTCAAGGTAAAGGTGAGTTGTTGATTATGGAACCTAAGGGTGACTTACAACACTTAGAATTCAACATTCCATCACGTGGTTTGATTGGTTTACGTTCTAAAGTATTGACAGCGACTTTTGGAGAGGCAATTATGGCTCACCGTTTCATTGCTTATGAACCATTCAAAGGTCCAATCCCAGGCCGTATCAACGGATCATTGATCTCGATGAACACAGGTCCTGCGATTCCTTACGCGATTGATAAATTACAAGACAGAGGGGTGTTCTTCATCGATCCAGGTGAAGAAGTGTACACAGGGATGGTAGTAGGTGAGCACAATCGCCAAAACGACATCGAAGTAAACCTTCAAGCTGCAAAGCAATTAACGAATATGCGTGCTTCTGGTACGGATTCGAATACCAAAATTGCTCCTAAATTAAACTTCTCATTAGAAGAGTGTATGGAGTTTATCCAAAAGGATGAATACTTAGAAATCACTCCTAAGTCTTTACGTATGCGTAAAATTTGGTTAGACCCGAACGAGCGTAAGCGTAACGAGAAGAAACCAAGCTAATTTTAAAGGCTGCCCTCACCGGCAGCCTTTTTTTATAACTTTACTGCAGGCTGCTCATCCAAAAAATAATATTTCTGAGGTAAATAGGGCCTTAGCTCCCCTAGCCAATAGGCTGAAGGTTTCTTCAGAAAATACCAGGTGGCCTTCTGCCAGCTTTTTAACCATTCTTTATCCCGGTATTTTACTTCTTTCCCTAAGATCAGATGTTGCTGCCCTTTAGCTTCTGTAGGTTCGCGAACATAAGCATACGTTTCCTTTCTATATTTCCATTGAAGATTACCTTTCTCCGGCCATCTTCGCGTCAGCGTATCGGTCACGCCCACGTTTGCCCACATCGGACTTAAGTGCGCTTGAATCCACGCAGGATCCGTACTCACAGGCAAAGAAGCGATGGATTTCGCCCCTTCATTCTGCACCCATACCGCCTCTCCTTTTGCCGTGCTGAGATAGGCCTTTGGTGTCGTTTCTAGTGTTTGCCAAAACAGTAGCGAAATGCATGCCCCCAATTGCCAGCGCCGCGGTGCCCAAACAACCACAGCAATGGATAGAAAATACACACACATTTCAAGCAGCGAAATTCGCAAAAAAGGAAGAACCGATGTAACTCGCTCCACCCAGCTAAACATCAGACCATGTAGTAGTTGAAAACTTGTCTTCAATAAATAAGCCAACGGCTGAAAGGCCCACTCAGGCAAAAAGGAGCCAATCGCCAGCAGTAAAAAACCTAGAAATAAGGCGATAGAAGAAAATAAAATCAAAAAAGGGTTCAACAAAAAAAAGGAAAGCGGATGAGGTAATTGATGAAAATAATAGATAATCAATGGCCAGGTAAATACTTGAGCAGCTAATGCCACACACGTCAATCCCCAGATTTGGGTCAGCGGCCAGCGAAGCCATCCGGAGAATTGGAAAACAGAAGCCCAACGTTGCTGAAACGCAATTAATCCCCAAACCGCTAAATAGGATAACTGAAAACCCGCATCGAATAAGGACGCCGGATGCAGAAACAACAAAACTAAGGCGCTAAAAGCTAGGGTATTCAGACTCTCCTGCCTTCGAAGTAAAGTTTTCGCAAAAAGAATCACCGAAAACATCCAAGCAGACCTCAGCACCGGCAAAGAGAAACCACTAATACCCGCATAGCACCAAAGCAAAGCCATCATTAATCCGAAAAACAAATAGGGCCCTGCCGGCCTGTGTTTGAGTAAAAAACCGAACAAAAGGCTTAATCCCATATACAATAAACCCACGTGAAGACCCGAAACAGATAGAATGTGAATTGCACCCAAGGCCGAATAAGTGGATAAGGTCTCGAAATCAATCTTTGTCTTCACTCCTAACAACATCGCTTCAGCCACATCCCGATCTCGACCCGGCTCAAAGGCACGCTCAAGTAGCTGAACAAAATGAGCCTGA
Source organism: Aquirufa sp. (assembly GCA_044353355.1). GTDB lineage: Bacteria > Bacteroidota > Bacteroidia > Cytophagales > Spirosomataceae > Aquirufa. The sequence goes on along the minus strand of JBILCC010000004.1, from coordinate 18,344 downwards.
GCCTTGTCGAAAAAAGTTTCCTCAACTGTTCCTTTTCGTATCAGTCGAATTCGGTCTACCGAAATAAAGGCAGATCCACCTATGCCCTTTTGAGCGAAATAAGCTCCCCAATCTTTCTCAAATGGGAATAGTGGCAATGGATATGGCTTAACTATTTGCCTGACGCAGTACACATCCCCAGCCTGAGGTTTGGGTAATGTTTTATCGATATAAAGCCTGTATAATATAGTTGTAGAACACCACACATGCGTCGAATCTCGCAGGCCCGTACATTTTGCTAAGACAGACCAAGTTTTGAGTTTTTCTTCCACCAGCCCCTCCACCCTAAATACAAATCCATCGCTTGGAAGTGGTGGCAAAACAGGTTGTCGCCGCTCTGTCCAAGCCATCGCGAAAACAATAAGTAAAGAGGAGATACCGACGCTTTTAAAAATTCTACTCGAAAGTACAAAACCCAAGCAACCTAAAAGCGGCCAGTAAGCAAACCCTGAAAGCAAGATTCCTAGCATCCAAAACAGTAGAATTCGGACAAAAGGAAAACGAGAAAAATAAGAGATCATCGATTAGGCGGAAAGGCCTAAAGGTAGAATTTTTTAGAGGTGATTAGAGCCTCCACCTCATCAGGAACTAGATATTTTATCGACTGCCCTTGCTGAATACAGGCTCTGATATAGGTTGCCGAAATGTGTAAAACAGGTGCCTCAACTCGCTGAACGTTCTTATGCGCCCATAAATCCGAGACAGATTCTTCTCCACGGGGATAGACATAGAGACCATAATAATCAAGTATCTGGTTATAGTTTTTCCAGCTCTTGAACTGTTCTAAATTATCCCCACCTATGATCAGTTTGAATTCGTTCTCCGGATGACGCTCTGCCAAATGCACTAAGGTATCAATGGTGTAAGATGGACGGGGCAATTTAAATTCTATATCTGATGATTTAAAAGAATAATTGTCCACTATAGCTCGGTCCACAAGATCTAAACGATCAAATTCATGCAAAAGACTTTTAGACTTTTTGTGGGGATTCTGAGGAGAAACGACGAACCAGATTTGGTCCACCTCTGTCTGATTCAATACAGCCTGAGCAATGATCAAATGACCCTGGTGTATCGGATTAAACGAACCAAAAAAGAGGCCAACTTTCATTATTTCGTTAATTTATCGAACAAATCTTGTGCTTCTGCCACTGCATCTTCTAGTTTATCGTTTACTAAAATTGTATCGAATTGATCTTGGAAAGACCACTCAAATTTCATCTTAAAGATCCGCTTAGACAAGGCCTCCTCATCTTCCGTCCCACGAGAACGTAATCGCTCCTCAAGCATTTCTAAAGTAGGTACCTTCACAAAAACCGCTAAAGCACGATCCCCATAGTATTTCTTCAAGGCCAAGCCTCCACGCACATCCACATCAAAAATTACATGTTTTCCAGAAGCCCAAATACGTTCAATCTCCGACTTCAAAGTTCCATAATAAGCCCCTGCATAGACCTCTTCCCACTCGACAAACTCCTCATTTGCAATCCTTTGTCGAAAATCATCAGGCGTCAGAAAATAATAATCCTTCCCGTGCTCTTCGTGTCGACCGCGCTTATCACGCGTACATGCAGAGATTGAGAAGCCCAAATTTGCATTGCGCGCCAATAATTCTTTAACGATAGTCGTTTTGCCGGAGCCCGAAGGGGCTGAAAATATGATGAGTTTACCTTCCAAAAATTCTGATGATTATATGAACCAACAAAATAAGGGAATTAAGAGCAATATAAGGAGCAGAATGGATGATATTTTTAAACGAATGCTTTCGATTAAACCGACGGGGCAAGTGGAAGTGCAGGTAGATTTTAAGGCATTGCGAAGGGCAACCTCCAATTTATACCCTTCTTGACAAGGCAAACATTGTTCTTTATTAGCTAAAAAACGAGCCTCTTCTTCCGCTGTCGCCTCTTTATCTAAGATGCGTTGGATCAGCTTCATGCAATCAGGTTGATGGGAACAATTCGACTTCATAGTGTAGCTAACATCGATGGTAAAAAAATAGTTCCGAGCTAGGCTGACAACATGTCAGTTTTGTATCCTCTTTTTGCAGCATACACAGCTAAGGTTTCTTTTAGCATGGTACGTGCCCGATGAAGTCGAGAACGAACAGTGCCGATGGGAATATTCAGAATTTTAGCCATTTCTTCATAACTAAACTCCTCTAAATCACACAATATGATAATCATTCTGAAGTCTACTGGCAACGCTTGAATCGCTGAAGTTATCTCATCTCCCAGCATTTCATTGACTGTCTCAGCTTGCAAATCTGCTTGAAAAGCAGGTTCAGGGTCATCATCTCCGGCAAAAGATTGCTCTACCCATTCGAATTCAACCTTAGAAGGGCCGCGGGATTTCTTGCGGTAATCATTGATGAAATTATTCTTGAGAATGCGAAACAACCAAGCTTTAGCATACGTACCTGGTTCAAAAGATCCTATGAAACGAAAGGCCCTCATGCAGGTATCTTGGACTAAATCATGCGCATCATCCTCGTCATTGGTCAGTCGAAGGGCAAAATTATACATCGCATCCATGTGTGGAACAAACTCCTTTTCAAAGAGATTTCTGGCTTGCGATTCTGTCAGTGTAATCACTGAACTACTTTCTGTACTCATGGCGGTTTATCTAAAAGATACCGCAGCGCTTACAATTTAAACGCCAAAAAGAAAAGGTGACAAAAAGGCTTATTTGCCCTTGTTAAATAACTCTAACAAAGTAAACACAATGATCCCTAGCAAGGTGCTTAATACGGCCTTCAAGAGACTAAGGCCAAATAAACTGGCATCGCTGGCTTCTAATAAAAACAAAACCAAGTGATGTGAAAAAAGCACCAATGCCAAATAAGGGTAAAACCACATCCACTTCATCTCCTCTAAACTAATGGAAGATCGCTCATCATACCCATTTGCAGGAGTCAAGATTTTAAAGAAAGTGGGGCGTAACCACGCTACTAACACCGTTGAAAAAGCGTGCATACCATGGGTATTATAAAAGGTATCTAGCAACCAGCCTAATATAAATCCTCCCAAAATGAGGTATAACGGCGGTGTCTCCATGGGTGCTTTGATAAGAGCCCATAAATAAATGAAACAGAAACCATAATAAAATAAGGCCAAATCCCTCAAAAACAATAGCTGTACAACGATAGCCAATACCGCCGCAATCCACCACTTGTATTGAAAATTAGCACTCATTTTAGTCGATTTTAGGTTTCGCTTGATCTAATTTATCCTGCTGTCCAGCAAACTTATTCTCAATCACATATACATAGCGAAGCGTTGAAAAATGAGTCAATAACATCACCTTGATATCGTGGAAAGTTCCATCATCTTGTAAACCCACCTTAGCCACAATACCGATAGGCACATTAGGAGGATAAACAGCATTGTAGTCCGAGGTAACGATGGTATCTCCCTTAACGACTTTTTTATACTTGGATACATCCATCAGCTCCGCCACTTCCGGTTGATAACCTGGCCACTTGATGTAACCTAATTCGCCTGAGGACTTAATTTTAGCAGAAACGGTATTACTTGTATGTAAAACAGATACAATTAAGGCCAAATTCTCCGTACATGAAATAACTTTCCCTACCACTCCTGTCGAAGAAATAACAGACATACCTGGTCTAATCCCATCCAGGTAGCCTTTTTCAATCGTTAAATAGTTTTGTGAATTCCTAGTACTCTGATCAATCACCTTACAAGCAATAGGCTTGTAACGATCTAGTGATGCCTTGCTGAAAAAGACAGGTAATTCAGCTTTCTGTTGAACCTGTGATTGTAACTTAAAAATCTGTTGATGTAAACGCTGATTTTCTGCGGCTAACTCACCATTGATTTCTCGCAATTGATGGTATGTAGCGACTTCTTGTCGTGTAGACAAAATAGAGGCTGCCCAAGAATTAGTAGTATTAAAATAGAGCGTATGTTGGTAATTATTGTAAGTGAACACAGACCAAAGACTGATAACCTGCAGCAAAATAAACAGAAGCAGATTTCGCTGACGCAATAAAAACTCAAACAGTTGATTCATCCCCTACTAGGTAATCAATACCGGACGGTATTTCTCTAAGTTTTTCAAGATTTCTCCTGTACCACGAATAACCGCTTTCAACGGATCATCTGCCACGTGTACTTTTAATTGTGTTTTCTTCTCGATACGCTTATCCAAACCATGTAACATAGCACCTCCACCGGCTAAATGGATACCGTTGTGGAATATATCACCCGACAATTCTGCAGGAGCTCTTTGCAATGTCTCCATGATAGCCACCTCAATTTTCGTGATTGAGCTATCTAAAGCATAAGCGATTTCAGAGTAATTGATTAGGATTTCTTTAGGAATACCTGTCATTTGATCACGACCGCGGATCTCAAAGTCTGCTGGAGGATTTTCTAATTCAGGCAAGGCAGAACCAACTTGAATTTTGATTTGCTCCGCTGAACGCTCACCGATAACCAGCTTGTGCTCACGCAACAAATAATCTTTAATATCACGTGTAAACTCATCACCAGCAACACGAATCGAGTTTTCTACGACGATGCCACTTAATGAAATGATAGCCACTTCCGTAGTACCACCACCAATATCTACTACAAGGGAACCATTTGGTTGTTCAATATCTATTCCGATACCGATGGCCGCAGCGATCGGTTCGTGCACCATGTACACTTCACGTGCTCCAGCGTGTTCTGCGGAGTCCTTAACGGCTCTTTTCTCTACCTCCGTAATACCGGAAGGAATACAGATAACCATTCTTAATGCTGGAGAAAAGAAGGAATTCCCTTTATCCATCATCTTAATTAAACCACGCATCATTAATTCTGCCGCAGTAAAGTCAGCAATTACACCATCTTTTAAGGGGCGGATAGTTTTAATATTGTCATTCGTCTTCTCGTGCATCATCATCGCTTGACGACCCACCGCTAAAACCTTATTCGTATTACGATCTAACGCAATAATCGAAGGCTCGTCAACGACAACCTGATCTTTGTGAATAATCAAGGTATTCGCCGTACCTAAGTCCATGGCTATATCCTTCGAAAGAAAATTAAATAATCCCATCTGATTTTGTGATTGTAAAACACAAATTTACATAAAATTGAGCTAAAATTTTAAAAAAATCGATTTTTACATTTTCCACGAAATAATTATAAAATAGGCCAAAGTAGGATCTCAGAATTACCTAAAATAAAAAATCGCCTTCTTATTAATATATTACAAATAAATGACTGAAAAAAAACAGACCTATTAGGCCAAATTAATCGAAGAAATAATTTGGAATTATTATCTGATTTATTAGTTTTGTCCAAGTTTATTTGAAAAATCGTATTATTTACTCCGTTTGGTGATAAATTATGGAAGATTATAACAAGATCATCGAGTCCTTAGGTGTTAAATTCATCAAAGCGAGAAACATTAGAATATTACAACCTATTCGTATCAAGAATTTCTATGACGTAGAAAATTCGCTCTTGATATTGTACAAAGGAGAAGTATCTTTTGGCGAGGAGGAGACTCCCGTAGAGGAAGGAGACATGCTTTTTATCCCAGGGGGTAAAATGATCAGCGTAACCTACGGAAATGCAGAAAAACCAAGAGCGGTGAACAATGAAGAGTTCATGACTCACCGGGAATTATATTTTGATCAAAACACCGATGCATCGCTTATTGGAGAACAGCCTAATTCATTCGGAATGGTGGCCTTCGAAGCGAAAGTTTTTGATTCAGTTAATTTCTTTACTTCGCTGGATATTCCTCCGTTTTTAATTAAACGCGATGACAAACTAGCAGCAACCATCCGTGAAATTTTAGAAGAGGATCTATCTGACGCGATTGGTAAAGGACGTATCATCAAGATTAAAACGGAAGAAATTGTCATCGAAGTGATTCGTTACATCATTGAGAACCGTTTATTCGTAGAGCAATTAGCTACTAACTCGACTTACTTTAAAGATCCGCGCTTAATCGATATCTTCGCTTACATCAAGGATCATTTGGGTGGTGATTTATCTAATAAGGTTTTGGCAAACGTCGCTAACGTTTCTGAAGATTATGTAGGGCAATATTTCAAGATGTTAACGGGTATCAACCCACAAGATTATATCGAGTACCAACGTATGGAAGCGGCGGTAGGTTTACTTCGCACGACGAAGAAATCCATCCGCGCAATCGGTTCTGAAGTAGGCTACAAAGACACGGCGTATTTCTGCCGTCGTTTCAAGATGATGTTCGGTATTCCAGCTGGAAAGATGAGACGAAGAGAGTCGTTGATGAATATTTAAACAAAAAAGCCCGCTGAAATCAGCGGGCTTTTTTGTTAGTAGTCAGTTGCCAGTATTCAGTAAACAGTGACTGACTACTAGATACTGGGTACTGGCTACTTTTAGTTGCAGCGGAGCTGCGACTAAAGTAAATACTTCAACTTAACTAACTCTCTCTCCGTCAAGAATCTCCAGCTTCCGCGTGGAAGATCTTTCTTTGTTAAGCCTGCGAAAGTGGTACGATCAAGCTTTGTTACTTCATATCCTAGGTGTTCGAAGATACGGCGAACAATGCGGTTTTTGCCTGAGTGAATTTTCACACCGATGACGTAACCGTCTGGAGTTACTTTGGCTAAATCATCCACTTTAATTTCGCCATCCTCTAAGGTTAAACCTTCCTTTATTTTCTCGAAATCTTCGTCCGTCAAGGGCTTGTCTAATTCTGCTTGGTAGATTTTTTCGATTTCATTCGACGGGTGGGTTAACTTATCTGCTAATTCTCCATCGTTTGTTAACAACAATAAACCGGTTGTATTTCTATCCAAACGTCCTACCGGGTAAATACGCGATTCTGTCGCGTTCTTTACAAGTTCCATTACGGTCTTGCGATCGTTTGGATCTTCGGTGGTTGTTAAGAAGTCTTTGGGCTTATTTAATAATAAGTAAACAGGTTTTTCGCGGTTCAATTTACGGTTACCATATTTCACGATGTCCGTGGGCATCACTTGGTATCCCATTTCTGTTATCACCTTGTTGTTAACCTTAATCTCTCCTGCTTGGATTAATTTATCTGCATCACGACGAGAACAAATTCCCGCGTTAGCGATGTAGCGATTCAAGCGAATTTCGTCAGAGCGACGATCGGTTTGGGCAATTTTCTTTTGGATTTTCGAAGGAGCACGCTCCTTGTAGCGATCTAATTTATATTGAGGCTCGTATGCGGGTCCTGCATCAAAACGAGAACGACTTTTAAAAGTCTCTCTGTCTGAATAACGTGGATTTCGAGCTCCTTCTGGACGCTCACCACGCTCTGCAGAACGCTCTGTACGCTCCTCGTAGCGACGCTCAATACGTGCTGTTGGATTCTCATCACGCGGTGTCGCCGATTCTTCCGAACCTTCTACCTTAGGGGCCGCATTGCGATCCCAGCGATTATCTCCTTTATAGGGTGTACGTGTTGGGTTTTCAGTTCTGCCAAATGGCTTGCGTTCGCCGCCTTCGCGGTTAAACGGTTTTCTTTCCCCATCAAAAGGTTTGCGATCTCCGAAGGAACGGCGTTCGCCTCCTTCGCGGTTATCACGATTGAATGGTTTGCGTTCTCCATCAAATGGTTTACGGTCACCGAATGAACGACGCTCACCACCTTCGCGGTTGTCACGATTGAATGGTTTACGATCTCCTCCTTGATATGGTTTTCTTTCCCCATCAAATGGCTTGCGATCTGTTGAAAAACGATTGGATGATTCGGTACGCGGTGCACGTGGGGCACCTGAATCGTTGCGTGGACTTCTGAACTCGCGAGGAGCTCCTGAGTCACGGCGATCATTGCGTGGGCCGTTAAAATCACGACCTGCGGAAGGGCGACCTTCTGATCTGCCGATAGATCTTGCTGCGGATCTTCCTTCTGGTGCACGACCTTCTGATGGTCGGCTGCTACGACGGCTATCGTCGTTTGAAATTCTTTTTCTCATGGTTGTACAACATCACTGCTGGAATAAAAGAGGACGAACGTTTGTCATCTTGCTTTCGATTGTCGAAATTTAGGCAAAGGTAGAGAATATAATCGGTTTTGTATTTATTTTTATATTCGCTTAATCATCTATGAACAATATAAAGCCATTTAAACCAATCAATTACCTCTATCTTTTCCTGATAGTAGGAATACTAAATGCCTGTAATTCTGATGCCCGATTATTTAAAACAGCCATAGAAAATTTCGAATTAGGGGAATATGAATGGGCCATTCGAGATGTAAAAACGTTAGCAGATCGGAATTATAGATCAGCAGAAACGAATTATTTAGTGGCGGAATCATACCGTCTATCTAACCGCATTCAATTTGCAGGGCCTTACTATTTGATAGCAAAGGAAAAGGGGAATGAAGATCCACTCCTTAGTTTACATTTAGCTTATTCAGCTAAAGCAAATGGCAAATACGCCGAAACCAAAAAATATTTACAGGAATTTATTGCGAGTAAACCCAGCTCACGTGAGTATGCTATCAAAGCAGAAATTGAATTAGAAAACCTGTCTTCCGTTGAAGAATACAATAAAAATCCTAGCCCAGTTAAAATTCAAGGCTTGGTTGGAAATACGAAACAGGCAGAATTTGGCCCTATAAAAAATGGGGAGGAACTCATTCTAACTAGCTCTAAAAAACCATTAATCTACAAAAATAATGGGCTCCCTTATCTAGGTTTATATAAGGCTCGTTTAAAAAGCCCTACTGAAATTGAACAATTAGAGGTCTTTAGTCCTAATCTTTTAGATGACAATGCAAATGAGGGCACACCTGCCTTTTCGAAAGATGGAAAAACGATGGTATTTGCCAGAGGAAACTCCGGAAAAAGTAAAGACCCCTCCCCTGATGTAGATTTATATATATCATCCTTAAGAGACGGAATATGGTCAGTCCCAGAGCGTCTGCCTATTTCAGACTCCTTAGGTTGGGACGGCAGCCCTTCGTTCTCAAGAGATGGAAAATCTCTCTATTTTAGTTCGAATCGAAGAGGAGGAAAAGGAGGATTGGATTTATATCGAGCACCGATGGACAACTCAGGTCGGTTTGGGAAACCTATTAATCTAGGCTCTAGCATCAATACACGTGGAAATGAGCTATTCCCTTATGTATCAGAGGATGGCAAACTCTTTTTCTCCTCAGATGGGCATCCTAGTTTAGGGGGGCTAGATATTTTTGTTGCTACACGTAGAGATGAGGAGATACAGGTGGAGCATTTAGGGGTTCCAATGAATTCTTCAGGAGATGATTTTGGCCTATTTTTATCTGATACGAATCAAGGCTATTTTAGCTCAAATCGATCAGGGGGTAAAGGAGACGATGATATCTATTTCTTTCAATCTTCTAATTCTGAGGATCGTTGGTGGTCAAACGAAACCACGATTGCAGAGAGCTCGGAGCCTGTTAAAGTAGCTTTATATCACTTAAGGACACAAATTCTGAACAGCCGAAACAAGCCTATTGCGAACGCAAAGGTGGGAATTAAACGCAATGGAGAGATTCAGCCTGTGCTGTATAGTGATGCCAAAGGATTCTTACCCATCATCGACTTAAACCCTGCTGACCAAATCAGTTTTAATGTGAGTAAAGAGAAATTCTTGACCAAACGGAGTGAGTTTTTGTTAGATGGAAAAGAGATTCCTAAACAGCTTTTGAAAAAAGAATTGACGGATACGACATTTGATCATAAAATCACCTTAGGAATTGCTGAAATCGGGGAAGAATTAGGGGCGATGTTTGGCGTTAATCCGATCTATTATGACTTAGATAAAGCTGTAATTCGAGCGGATGCAGCACTGGAACTAGATAAAATTGTTCAAGTTTTACAAGACAATCCAGAAATCTCCATCGAACTGGGATCTCATACAGATTCGCGCGCTTCTGCGTCCTATAACCTAAAATTATCTCAAAGACGAGCTGATTCTGCTGTAAAATATATCATCGATCATGGAATTAGCGCTAATAGAATCAAGGCTAAAGGGTATGGTGAATCGCAGTTAATCAATGGCTGTACCGATGGGGTTGATTGTAGTGAAGAGGCACACCAAGAAAACCGCCGAACTGAATTTAAAATTACGGATCTCAATGACTAAATTTCTCTTAAAGAATGGCCATATCGTCAACGAAGGCAAGATAATAAATTCTGATCTTAGGATAGAAAATGGACGGATTTCAAAAATAGCTCCCGACATTAGCCCACAGCCAGATGAGGTCATCTTAGACCTCAGTGGAAAACATATTTTCCCGGGCATGATCGATGATCAGGTGCATTTCAGAGAACCTGGTTTAACTCACAAGGCGACCATCGCGAGCGAAGCTCGCGCAGCGGTGGCTGGGGGTGTTACCAGTTTTATGGAGATGCCTAATACCGTACCCAATGCCTTAACGCAGGAATTATTGGCAGATAAATACGCAATTGCAGCGGCTGGATCTTTGGCAAACTACTCCTTCTTCATGGGGGCGGGCAACGATAATTTAGAGGAGGTCTTAAAGACCAATCCCCGTGATGTATGCGGAGTGAAAATCTTTATGGGATCCTCGACGGGGAATATGCTCGTAGATAATGCGCAGACTTTAGAGAAGTTATTCTCCAGCTGCGAAATGTTAATTGCAACGCACTGCGAAGATGAGGCAACGGTTCGTGCGCGAACAGAGCTTTTCAAGGAAAAATACCCAGAAAATGCTCCTGCCTACATACATCCTTTGGTGCGCAACGAGGAAGCCTGTTATTTGTCCTCTTCGATGGCAGTGGATTTAGCGAAGAAAAATAATACGCGTTTGCATATTCTGCACATCTCGACGGAGGAAGAATTAGCTTTATTTGAAACGGGTAAAGCCGTGAAAGATAAACGAATTACGGCAGAAGTTTGCGTCCATCATTTATGGTTTGACGCAGCACAATACGATACGTTAGGCAATCAAATTAAATGTAATCCGGCCATTAAAGATGCGCGTCACAAGATGGCATTGCGCAAGGCATTGGTGTCTGGGGAATTAGATATAATTGCTACCGATCATGCACCACACACCTGGGAAGAGAAATCACAGGAGTTTTGGAAAGCGCCGTCTGGTTTGCCTTTAGTGCAGCACCCTTTGTTGCTAATGATTGATTTGGCCAAAGAAGGTCATATCAGCCTCGAACTTATCGCCGAAAAAACGGCACATGCTGTGGCGGATTGTTTCCAAATAGAAGAACGCGGATACATCCGAGAAGGGTATTGGGCAGATTTAGCCATCGTAGATTTGAATAAACCATTGACCGTTTCTAAAGATAATATCCTTTACCAATGTGGTTGGTCTCCCCTGGAGGGACAGACCTTATCCGCTTCGGTTGAACACACTTTTGTATCAGGGCATTTAGCCTATTCGAAAGGTTTGTTTAATGAGACTATTAGAGGAAGAAGATTGTTGTTTGAAAGATAAATGTCAGCTTTACTACCCTTTTATTCTCCAATTGGACTAGAAGCTGGCTTAGATGAAGCTGGTAGAGGATGTTTAGCGGGTCCAGTGGTGGCTGCAGCAGTTATTTTACCTAAAGATTTTCATCACCCTTTTTTAACGGATTCGAAGCAGATGAGCTTACGCCAGCGCAACGAATTAAAACGATTAGTTCGGGAATATGCAATTGATTTTGCTATTGCCGAAGTAGGTGCGGCTAAAATAGATGAAATCAATATTTTAAAATCTAGTATTCTAGCCATGCACTTAGCAGTGGATCAACTTACACATCGTCCTGAACATTTATTGGTTGATGGCAATCGATTTTATAGCTACCCGCTAATCCCACATACTTGCATTATAAAAGGGGATTCAAAGTATTTTTCTATTGCAGCTGCTTCAATTTTGGCAAAAACCTATCGAGATGAACTCATGGAAATGGCGGCTCAAGAGCACCCAGGCTATGGCTGGGAAAAAAATGCAGGTTATCCCACCCTGCAACATCGAAAAGCCATATTAGAAAAAGGTTTAACAATTCAGCATAGAAAAACGTTTAAAGTAGAAATAAAATAATTCTGTAAATTAGCAAATATGAAGATTCACATACTCCTTATTTTACTGTTAAGTTTCTCCACTTTCGCACAAGATGACTTCAGAAAGGAGCGCGGTTTGCGATTTGGTGTGCAACAGGATTCTATTTACCATGCCTCACAAGAACTAGCAAAAAAAAGAGGAATACCCCTTAAAAGAACACTTGGAGAAGGCAAAGTTCTTACCTTCCAAGGTTTTTCAGAATTGGGCGAAGCCCTTTACATACGCACAGAATCAAATAGCCAAGCGGCTAAAATGACCAAAACAAATCTGCTTTACCCTGGCGGAAGTCTTTCTTTAGGATTAACTGGTAAATCAGATTCAATCAAAGGCAAACTAGGAATGTGGGATGGAGGAGCCATATTGACAACGCATCAGGAATTTGGTGGACGTGCGAGTATGCAACCTTCTCAAACCAGTTCTGGGACGAGTGATCATGCCACACACGTGGCAGGAACTTTAGTGGCAGCAGGAATTAGCCCAAATGCAAGAGGGATGGCCTATGAAGCTGATTTAAAAGTTTGGGATTATACGAATGATAATTCTGAAATGAGTACGGCTTCCTCTACCTCTTCTTTATTAATAAGTAATCACTCCTATGGTTATCAGGCAGGATGGACGTACGATGAAACGAAGAAAAAATGGCAATGGTGGGGTAATGATGCGGTGAGCACATTTGAGGATGTCAAATTTGGCCTCTATGAGTCGAACGCGCAAGCCTGGGACAAAATTGCGTACAATAGTCCTAACTATTTAATCTTCAAGTCTGCCGGAAATAATAGAAGTGAAAATGGACCAGAAGCTGGAGAATATTATTTCTTAAAAACATCCACCGACTCTTCTAATATAGCTAGATCAAAAAATGATGGCTATGATATTATTTCTACTTCTGGAACAGCTAAAAATATCTTAACCGTAGGGGCGGCAAACCTAAGCTCATTAATTCCTACGAAGGCATCTGAAGTGAGCATTTCAAATTTTACGAGCTGGGGACCCACAGACGATGGTAGAATAAAACCAGATGTCATGGCCATTGGAACAAGTATGTTTTCTACAGGCATTGCAAACGACCAAGCCTATTTAACAAAGGGTGGAACCTCTATGGCAACTCCTCAGGCGGCTGGATCCCTTTATTTGATTCAACAATTATACAATCGTCTAAATAATAATACCTTCATGCTCTCCTCCACGTTGAAAGCGATTGCTATTCATACCGCATTAGACATGGAAACTCCTGGGCCAGACTACAAAACTGGCTATGGATTAATACAGCTAGACAAAGCAGCAGAGGTTGTTCGAAATAAAAGTGCATCACATTTATTGAGTGAAAGTTTTTTAAATCAAGGTCAATCAAAAACATATACATTAGTCAGCTCTGGTAAAGGGCCATTGAAAGCCACCATTGCCTGGACAGATCCAGAGGCAGCTACTTCCTCTCAGTTAAATGACAGGACTCCTCGACTTATTAACGATCTAGATATTCGATTGACTAGTGGCTCATCTACTTTCTTTCCCTTTACATTAAACCCAGCATCCCCAGAAGCATTGCCTGTTGCTGCTGATAATATCCGCGATAATGTAGAACAAATCTTGATAAACAATCCCCTTCCAGGCCAAAGTTTCACTTTAACCGTTAGCCATAAAGGTGCTTTAAAAAATACCCGCCAAGACTTTGGATTAGTAGTGTCTGGAATTGGGGGTTCATCTTATTGTAATCTTGCTCCTACCACTAATACAAGCAACTTACAAACGTTTACCTTAGGTACGGCTAAAGATTCTACGGGCCTAAGTCCTGTTTTTAAAGCTGAGTTAGGTGAGAATATCGCCGCTAAATTTAATTTTAAAAATACGAGTGCTAAACAAGTAAAGTTATTTGCTGATTGGAATCAAGACGGAGATTTTGCGGATACTGGGGAGGAATTGTATAACTCCCAAAATACAAACGCTTCGACCGCAAACGGTACTATAAAAATCCCAAGCACTTTAAAACAAGACGATTACTACAGAATGCGTTGGGTCATTGAAAATGGATCAGGATCTAATTTAGCGCCATCATGTGGTACAATTAGCTCAGGCGAAACGAAAGATTATTCCATTCAAATAGTACAAGCATCTAAAGATTTCAGTGCTGTTTCAGTAACACAATCAACAGAGAGTTTTTGTGCAAGCACCGGTAATACCACCTTTAATGCGAGAGTTAAAAACGTAGGTTCTGCAACTCAAACTAATGTCTCTGTCAAATTAGAGATCAAAAATGGTAGCACACTAGTGGGAACTGCCACAGGAATCATCAGCACATTAGCTTCAAATCGGGAAGCGGATGTCATGTTATCTGGAAATATGACCTTGGTAGCTGGAAGCACCTATTCGCTTCAACTAAGCAGTCAACTGACAGGCGATCAAAATACAACGAATGACCTTGTCTCAAACTCTATTACAATAAGTAGTCCAGCACCTCCAGTTGTTACAGGTACTATTTGTGCCAATTCAACAGAATTAACACTTTCTGCTTCGAATGGAAGCCCTTTATGGTATAATGGCAATAACTTAATTGGATCAGGATCAAGCTTTAAAACGACAAACTCTGGCACCTTTTATGCGGCATTTAATAACTTTAGCGGAACCGTAGGACCGGCAGCAAAATCAGATTTTGGTGGAGGTAGTTATTATTCAAATTTTGGACCAGAACCTATCTTTATTGTAACGCAACCGACCATTCTAGAAAGCGCGACTGTTTACATTGGAACTTCTGGGACAGTCACTTTCGGCATTTTTAATAAAGACACGGGAGAATTAATTGCTTCTGTTAGTAAAGATTTAGTAGCCACCAGAACCCAATCTAATTCTACTACAGTGAGCAGCCAATTAATTGACGATAAAACAGACCCTGGTCAAACGGTTGTGCTCAATTTACCGTTCCCTAAAGCAGGTAATTATATTTTATCTCATGTATGTTCAAATGGAGCTTCTATTTTTAGAAGTAACCGCACTAAAGCGGATACAGTAAATGCTGTCACAAACATTGGCTATCCTTACACGATTCCTGGAGTCTTAACTTTAACTGGGGCTTTATTTAACGGTGGTGAAATTCAATCAGCGTTTTATTACTTATATGGGATGAAATTCAAATCCTATGCCTGCCCAAGCCCTAGGGTTCAGGTAGCAGTCACGACGGGAACTAGCCCTGTAATTGCTGTTAGTCCTACCGGTGCCTCTAAATTATGTCTTGGAGATAAACTAACGATTACGGCAACTCCTGCCTCAGGAAATCCAACTTATCAATGGTTGAAAAATGGCGAAGCTATTGCGGGTGCAACTACCAATAAATTAGAAGTGAGCACTTCTGGAAATTACCAAGTAAATGCTAGCTTCAATGAAGCATGCCCGGTTCTATCAGCCGTTAGCGCCATTACAACAACGACTCCAGTGGAGCCCACAATCTCCTTTGATAAGGGAATTTTGACGAGTTCAGCAGGAACAGAAATTCAATGGTTCTTTAATGATGTTGCCATTACTGGTGCCACCTCAACTACGTATAAGCCCACCTCAAATGGAACCTATAAGGTTAGATTAAAAGATGCTAATGGTTGCCTTACCTCAGCCTCTTTAGGAATTATCATTTTAGCTACGAGCTTAGATAATCCTAACTCAAGTTTTTATGCCTATCCGAACCCAACTAATCATCTGTTAACCGTAGGTCTACCTAAAAATTATGTAGCCTCGAACTACCGAATCCGAATTAGCGATTTTCAAGGAAGGATAATTCAAGAAGAAACAAGTGCTGCGGAGAACTTTGCGATCAAATTAGATGTCTCTAAACTGAATAGAGGAAATTATATTCTTAGTTTTCCTGAATTAGAGGAATCAGTTTCCATCAAGTTCATTAAAAACTAATTTTTTGACCAAATAAAAATCATTCTAGGCGAGTTGATTTCATCAAAGGAAGTTAGCGAATAGCTTCCTTTGAAATCAATGAGTTCAAGACCCGCTTGGGTAGCATACGACTCAAAATCGTTTTTAGTAACTAACTCCACTTTTTCCACAAACGAATAGGTTTTACCCCTGTCTGTAAAATCAATCGATTTAAAAAGATACCCGGCATCTGACCATCGTTTGATTTGAAAAGAAATTCCCTGACGTTCAACTGTTTCAGTAGAGACTAAATTAGCTAATACATAGGTGGGATTAAAGAAATCAAGCACGAGAATTCCCCCTTTTCTCAAGCCCCCAGCGAATGTATCAAACGCTTTTTGATTGTCACTGCGATTGTCAAAATAGCCGAAACTGGTAAAGAAGTTAAAAATAGCATCGTATTCATTTTGGAGTGGCAATGCCTCCCGTATATCGTGTACGAAAAAAAGAAGGTCCTGACTTTCGAAAACTTGAGCTGCCTCAATATTAGCAGGCGAAAGATCGAATGCATCCACTGAAAAGCCTAATTGACTTAACGTTATCGCATGCCTACCCTTTCCACAGGCCGCATCCAATACACGTGAACCTTCGACTAAATTTAACTTTTGCTGCAAAGAGCCAATAAATTTGGCTGCTTCATTTTCATCCCTTTTTGCATAGAGAATGTGATAATAAGGGGAATCAAACCAGGTACTAAACCACTCCTTTTCCTCCATTATTTGCGAATACTAACATTCGTTAAGAAATCTTGGTAGGCTAATGAAATTCCCTCTTTTAATTCGATTTTATGTTTCCAGCCTAAAGAATGCAATTTAGATACATCCATTAATTTACGTGGGGTCCCGTCAGGTCTCGTTCTATCCCAATCGATAGTACCAGTAAAGCCCACTATTTCCTTCACGGTTTCGGCTAATTCTTTAATCGTCACATCGATCCCAGTTCCTATATTCACTAGTTCCGCGTCGCTATAAGTTTCCATTAAATAGACACAGGCTTCCGCTAAATCATCTGCGTGCAAGAACTCTCGCATGGGTGATCCGCTTCCCCAAAGTGTCAATGAGGTATCTCCTCGTTCTTTAGCCTCCTGAAACTTGCGAATCATAGCTGGTAAAACGTGGGAGTTTTCTAAATCATAATTATCATTAGGACCATACAAGTTTGTCGGCATAACTGAGATAAAATCACACCCATATTGTGCGCGGTACGCCTCACACATTTTGATGCCGGCGATCTTTGCAATAGCATAAGGCTCATTCGTTTCTTCTAAATATCCACTTAATAAATAGGACTCTTTCAGAGGCTGAGGTGCTAATTTAGGGTAGATGCAAGAGGATCCTAAAAACTGCAATTTCTTTACCTTATTGACAAAGGAAGAATGAATGATGTTGTTTTGGATGGCTAAATTCTCATATAAGAAATCCGCACGGTAGGTATTATTCGCGACGATGCCTCCTACTTTAGCCGCCGCTAAAAAGACGTAATCGGGTTTTTCTGCCGCGAAAAAGTCAGCTACTTTTACCTGGTCACGTAAATCTAATTCTGCCGAAGTTCTCAGCACTAAATTCGTATACCCTTCTTTCTGTAATTTACGCACGATAGCGGAACCCACCATTCCACGGTGACCTGCTACATATATTTTTGCTTGTTTATCCAATGTATGATTCAAATAAGGCTTCAAAAAAATCCATGCAAAAATACATAAAGTCTCTCAGGTAATAAGTTTAATTCGTAGTTTTAGGAAATAATTTCAAGCAATTTAATGCTTTCACGCTTTCTATTTTTTGGCCTACTACTAAGTCTGAGCTTAACAGCACAAGCACAGAATCGGGCAATTTCTACCAACAAGCCCCTGATAGATACTACCGTTCACGAAAACGGTTTATTCAATGGCAGATTCTCAACAGGACTTGAAGAAGAAGCTAAAGAGGCTAAAAAATTTAAAGAGGACAGCAAGGCCTTTATTGAAAGCCTTGGAGTCAAGGATTTGGGAAAAAAAATAATCAAAACCGCTAAAAAGAAACTGCAGCCAAAAGATGAATATGCAGGCATCAAAACGGAAATTAGATTAGGCAGCTATGGTAGTGGTGTCCGCATGACTGCTGAGGAAGCACATGTTGTGAAATATGTGGAAGACGAGGCTCTAAGTCCGTATTTACAAGAAATTTCTATTTTCGATCCCGCACAATCCCGTGTTACAACTATCCCACTTAAAGAGGCAAAAAATGCACAGATTTGCCATGGGCCATTCAAGAAATATATAAATCAAAAACTCGTGGAAGAAGGCTTCTATTTTATGGGAGTCAAAGATGGTAGATGGGAAAATTATGGCCCTGAAAATGAATTAGAGAATAAGGTTTATT
>JBILCC010000200.1:0-2806 GCA_044353355.1 Aquirufa sp. | reverse complement strand
TTATTATCAAAAAGGTTTCTTAAAAGGCTCGTATTTTCAGTATTATGATGCCTCGAAAAAGAAAATTAAAGAGGTTATACCGCGCCAATATGGAAAAGTTAGAGGTACTTATCAGTCTTTTTATGCGAATGGTAACTTAAAAGAAGCGGGGAAATTAGATGATAGTGTTAAGGTGGGGGTTTGGCGTGAATACCATGAAGTAGGTTCTGGTGGTCGTCTTAAAAAAGAATGGAAATATAGAGCAGATAAATTTGATACGGCTGATCCAATTTTGATTCAAGAACGGGATCAGCAGTCTAAAATTATTTTTCAAACCAAGGAACCCATTTCACAGCATAAACCGACAAAATTCCCCCCTTTAAACCCGGATGACGAAGATTCAGAAGAAGATGACCTTCCTCAAGAAGAAGGGATTGTTCGCTCTCATCCTATTTTTGTATTTTCGGTTATCCCTTCAGAAAATAAATTAGCTGAACTACAATTTATATTATCAGCAGGATTTAGATGTACCCCGCTTACTCCCCCCGATATTTCTGTTTAATTTAAATAATACGTTCATTAATTAAACAAGCTTATGAAACAATCAGAATACATTCAATCTTTCATCAAAGGGGATTGGAAATCAGGCATTGCCGTCTTTTTAGTCGCATTACCCCTTTGCTTAGGCATCGCTCTCGCTTCAGGAGCCCCCTTATTAGCCGGCCTAGTGGCAGGAATAGTAGGAGGAACACTTGTCTCACTTTTATCTGGATCAGAACTCTCAGTGAGTGGTCCTGCTGCTGGTCTAACCATTATTGTCGCAACGGCAATTGGTGACCTAGGTTCTTTCCCGGGATTTTTAGTTGCGGTGATCATCGCTGGCCTCATTCAGGTAGCCTTAGGTTTATTGAAATTAGGGAAAATTGGTGGATTTTTCCCCTCGTCAGTCATACGTGGTATGCTGGTGGCAATTGGAATTGTCATCATTTTAAAACAGATTCCACATGCGATTGGGGATGATTTAGACTTTATTGGGGAATTTGAATTTGACCAAAAAGATGGAGAAAACACCTTTACAGAGATTTTGAAATCGCTCGCTTCTATCAAGATAGGCGCTCTACTTATTTCCCTCCTAGGACTTATCATCTTATTTTCTTGGACGAAACTCGGCCAAAAATTCGCCTGGATGAATGCATTACCGGCCTCCCTTTTTGTGGTGTTAGCTGGGGTGGGAATTAATGAAGGACTAGCTAGCTGGAATCAAGACTGGTACTTAGGAAATTCGATGGATCATATGGTCAACCTTCCCATTTTTGCGTCAACCGGTGAAATCTTTGCAGGCCTCATCTCTCCTGACTGGAGCTTTTTAAGCCACCCGAAAGTATATTCTATTGCCTTAACTTTAGCTATCGTCGCGACATTAGAATCACTTTTATCGCTCGAAGCGACAGACTCGCTAGATCCGCTGAAAAGAATCTCTTCTCCTGACCGCGAATTGCTGGCACAAGGAGCTGGAAACGTGGTCAGTGGACTACTTGGCGGCTTACCTATTACTTCTGTCATTGTACGCTCTTCGACTAACATATATGCAGGAGGAAAAAGTCGTATGTCTGGATTCTTTCACGGTATTTTATTAATCGTAGCGGTAATGCTTTTGCCGCTTTATTTAAATAAGATCCCCCTTGCCTGCCTAGCAAGTATCCTGTTATATACTGGATATAAACTTGCCCATCCTAAGGAATTCAAAAAAGTATTTGCAGAAGGCTGGAAACAATATGTTCCCTTTTTAATCACAGTTGCTGTGGTGGTAGGAGTAGATTTATTGTGGGGAATTTTCGTGGGAACTTTAGTCGGTTTGGTATTTGTAGTAATCACGAATTATTCATCCGTCTTTACTGTTTTCAAAAATGGAAATGAAATTTTAATTAAATTCCAGAAAGATGTCACCTTTTTACATAAAATGTCCCTAAAGGAAACATTGCGTAAAATTCCAACTGGATCGGAGGTATATATCGATACGACCAAAGTGCATTTTATGGACCATGATATTAACTTATTGATTCAGGAATTTATGAGTACAGCACAAGAACGTGGTATTGAAGTCGATCTTAAAAAGAAATAAACATGAAAGAATATAAAAAATTATTGTTAAGTAATAAGGCTTGGGCAAGCGAGCGCTTAGACCTAGACCCCTCCTATTTTGATACCTTATCAAAAGACCAAACACCTCTTTTCCTATGGATCGGCTGTGCAGATAGCCGGGTTCCAGCAGAGGAAATCACGCATGCAGATCCAGGTGATATTTTCGTTCACCGTAATGTAGCAAATATGGTCGTGCACACGGATATCAATTTGCTATCTGTTTTACAATATGCGGTGGAGGTTTTAGAAGTAAAACACATTATCGTATGCGGCCATTATAATTGTGGAGGTGTAAAAGCGGCGATGACGAATCACGATTTTGGTTTAATCAACAAGTGGCTTCGTAACATCAAAGAAGTGTATGAAAAGCATTATGAAGATTTGCACAATATCACGGATGAAACGGCTCGATTTAATAAACTGGTGGAATTGAACGTAGCAGAGCAGATTCAGAATTTGGCCAAAACAACCATCGTCCAAAAGGCCTGGTCGAAAAGACAATTCCCTCACTTACACGGATGGGTATTTGATATTCACCACGGCGAAATCAAGGAAATTATCAATATTAACGCGGGCGAATGGACAAGCCCTGTATTTCATTACGATTTCTAAGCTTACTGAAATTAATAAAAAAGGGGGCCGCTGCGCGGCCCCCTTTTTATATCAAAATCGACTAAACCGTCGT
>JBILCC010000028.1:0-18126 GCA_044353355.1 Aquirufa sp. | reverse complement strand
AGCACCGGATTCATCAATAGGCATGTCTAATATAGCAGCTGAACGCTTCACGATTTTAGTCAATAAAGCAGCGTCATAGTATTCCAAACGGGCATTAATCCCAAAACGAGCCCGTAAGGGAGAGGTCAAAAGACCCGCTCTTGTCGTCGCTCCAATTAAAGTAAAAGGATTCAAACCAATCTGAATACTGCGTGCATTAGGCCCAGAATCCAACATGATATCAATCTTGTAATCCTCCATCGCAGAATACAAGTATTCCTCAACGATCGGATTCAAACGGTGAATTTCATCAATAAATAAAACGTCGTATGGCTGCAAATTCGTCAACAAACCCGCTAAATCGGACGGTTTATCTAGGACTGGCCCAGACGAAATTTTTAGTGAGGATCCTAATTCATTCGCGATGATGTGAGACAAGGTGGTCTTACCTAAACCCGGAGGCCCGTGTAATAATACGTGGTCTAACGCTTCCTCACGCGCTTTCGCAGCTCCCACAAAAATTTGTAGGTTATCAACAATCTTCCCTTGGCCAGAAAAATCCTCAAAACTTAAGGGGCGTAGGGCTTTGTCAAACTCCTTTTCTTGTGGGTTCAGCGATTCCGCATCTCCGGTTAAATAATCTTCACGCATCGTTGAATTATCAAATTGAAATCAAAGATAATTTTTTTATTGAGAAGATTTTATAGTTTTGGAAAACCAAAATAATAACCTCAACCTATGTCATCCATTTTCATCGGCGAACTCGCCGGAACAGCTACCCTATTATACCTCGGAAATGGCGTTGTTGCCAATATGCTATTAAAAGACACGAAAGGTAATGGTGCCGGAATATTAGCTATCGCAGCAGCTTGGGCCTTTGCGGTAACCATCGCTATCTATGTTTCAACTTATTTTGGCAGTTCAGGAGCACACTTAAATCCCATCGTGACGATTGCAGGTTGCGTAAAATCGGGTGATTGGAGCTTATTTCCGACCTTCATTGGAGGACAATTACTGGGCGCCATGTTAGGCCAATTATTAGTTTGGCTGCATTATAAGCCTCATTATGACATTACAGAGGATAAAGGAGCTATTCGTGCGTCTTTCTGTACGGATCCAGCTATCAAAAATACTCCTTTCAATTTTATCTCTGAAGCTTTTGCTTCTGCCGTTGCTGTGGTGGCTTTGGGCACCTTTTCAACGATAGAAACAGGCTTAGGGCCGTTTTTGGTAGGCATATTAGTTTGGGCTGTCGGTCTTGGACTGGGTGGCACAACGGGCTATGCCATTAATCCCGCTCGTGATTTAGGGCCGCGCATAATGCACGCTATTTTACCCATTCCGAATAAAGGAGATTCTGGCTGGGAATATGCCTGGATACCCGTGTTAGGACCTGCGGCGGGAGCTGTTTTAGGTGCTTTTATTTTGACCCTCAACTAATACACTATGTACGTAGGATCGATTGATCAGGGAACCACGAGTTCTCGTTTTATCATATTTAATAAGGCTGGCGAAATTATATCGGTAGGCCAAAAAGAGCACAAGCAAATCTACCCTCAAGCGGGCTGGGTGGAGCATGATTCGGAGGAAATTTGGAAAAATACACAAGAAGTCATTGGACTTGCGCTAGGTAAAGCGAACCTTTCGGCGAAAGATTTAGCCGCAGTAGGAATCACGAACCAGCGGGAGACAACCGTAGTTTGGAATAAAAAAACGGGCAAGGCGTATTATAATGCGATTGTTTGGCAAGATACACGGGTAGGATCTGAGCTCGCAGAATTAGCCAAAGACGGCGGAATGGATCGTTTCAGAGCAAAAACGGGTCTTCCTTTAGCGACCTATTTCAGCGGCTTAAAACTGCGCTGGCTATTAAATAATATTGAAGGATTACGTGCCGATGCAGAGAATGGCGATGCCCTTTTTGGCACCATGGATTCGTTTATTGCCTGGCATTTAACGGGTGGAGTTGAAGGCGGAATTCACATTACAGATGTGACCAATGCGAGTCGTACTCAATTAATGGATTTGCAATCGTGTGCGTGGGATGACGAAATCCTTAACGTATTAAGCATCCCGAAAGCGATGCTTCCAGAGATCAAATCTAGTTCTTTAGTGTATGCTAATGCCAAAGGCGTTTTAGGTGGTGTTCCTTTAGCTGGTATATTAGGTGATCAGCAGGCGGCTTTAGTAGGCCAAACATGTTTCGATCCGGGCCAAGGTAAAAATACCTACGGCACCGGCTGTTTCTTGTTAATGAATACCGGAACGAAAGCCATTCCATCCCAATTTGGCCTATTAACAACCGTAGCCTATCAATTAGGAAATGAACCTGTACATTATGCATTGGAAGGATCTGTGGCAATCACCGGTGCATTAGTTCAATGGTTACGTGATAATTTAGGGATCATCAAGAATAGTCCAGATATCGAGAAATTAGCTAAACTGGTGGACGACAATGGCGGATGTTATTTCGTACCTGCTTTCTCCGGATTGTATGCGCCTTATTGGAAACAAGATGCTCGCGGGGCATTAGTAGGTTTAACTCGATTTATTAACAAATCACATATCGCCCGCGCGGCACTTGAAGCAACGGCTTTCCAAACATGGGAAGTATTAGAGGCCATGGAAAAAGATGCTGGAATTCCGATTGCCTCGCTGAGAGTTGATGGCGGAATGGTCGTGAATCAACTTCTGATGCAGTTTCAATCTGACATCATTGGAGAAGAAGTGATTTGCCCTAAAATAATAGAAACAACAGCATTAGGGGCAGCTTATGCCGCTGGACTTGCCGTAGGATATTGGGAAAACTTAGATGATCTACGAAAAAATTGGGGAATCGCCCATACTTGGAAACCAGCGATGGATTCCGATAAAAGAACGCTTTATCGTAAGCAATGGAAGAAAGCGGTGACTAAAACCTTTGACTGGGAGGATTAGTATTTGCACGCGTCATTCCGTAAGCGGCGCAATTAGCTTGTCTCGAGCAAGAGACAATCGTACTAGCAAGCGCTAATAATAGAACCCATTTTTTCATTATTGAACAGAAGTTAATTTATTTTTTAAAGATACATCTTTTTTTTCTGCTTTTGCAACTTGTTGATAACCAAGTATGTCTAACATGGGTTCACTCTTTTGCTCCTCAGAGAATAGGCGAGTCGTAATGGTTCCGTCCTCAAGACGATCGATAATCACGTGTTTAGGCGCTGGAATCAAACAGTGTTGAATTCCGCCATAACCTCCTAATGATTCTTGGTATGCACCTGTATGGAAGAATCCAACATATTGACGCTCTGATTCCTCTTCAAAAATAGGTAAGTATAAATCGGAGCTATGAGCCTCCGTATTGTAGAAATCCATGGAATCACAAGTCAAACCACCTAGGTTCACCTTTTGATAAGGCATTCCCCAATTGTTCACAGGAAGCATAATGTATTTCTGATTCATTCCCCACGAGTCAGGCAATTGCGTAATAAATGAGCCATCGATCATATACCAAAGCTCCTTGTCATTCTGTAGCTTTTGGTCAATAATCTCGTATAAAACAGCTCCACTTTCACCTACCGTATAAGATCCAAACTCGGTAAAGATATTGGGAACCGGAATGTTATTTTTATTGCAAATCCAAGAGATAGACTCGACGATTTCATCCACCATCGCTTGGTAATCGTAATTGAATTGCAAAGAAGTTTGGATAGGTAAGCCTCCGCCTAAATCGATCGAATCCAATTCAGGACAGATCTTTTTCATTTCGCAATACTTATATACGAAACGGCTCAATTCAGACCAATAATACGCAGAATCCTTTATCCCCGTGTTGATGAAGAAGTGCAACATCTTCAAGTTAAAACGTGGATTAGGCTTGATTTTCTCGTTATAAAGGGTGTTAACATCGGAATAACGAACACCTAAACGAGAGGTATAGAAAGCGAAATCAGGTTCTTCATCTGTCGCGATACGAATGGCTATATTCACCTTTTCTGCCGTCACCGATTTCTCATAGAAATCGATTTCCTTCAAGTTATCAAGAACAGGAATACAATTAAAGCCGTCATTGATTAACTCCGAAATGTATTGAGTATATAACGGCTGTTTGTAGCCATTGCAGAGAATATAAGTCGATTTAGATATTTTCCCTTGGTTGTACATGTCACGAATGATGGGAATATCAAATGCGCTAGAGGTTTCTAAGTGTACATTTTGCTTCAAAACTTCCTCTAAAATGAAAGAGAAATGTGATGATTTCGTACAATAACAATAGGTATAATTGCCTTTGTAATTGTACTTTTTGATCGCATTCCTAAAGAGAAGTTTCGCATTCTCGATGTGTTCAGAAATTTTAGGCAAATACGAAACCTTTAGAGGCGTACCGTATTGCTTAATGATTTCCATTAAAGGCACATTGTTAAACAACAATTCATTATTCTCATTGATATTGAACTCACGAGTAGGAAACTCGATGGTTTGGTCAATTAGATCGATGTAATTTTTCATCCTTCTGTTTAAATGCACCCGAGTTCACCTCGAGTTTGTGGAAAAACGTGCAAAACTGCAATAAAAGTATGTACTTTGCAAGCTAAATACATATTAAGTTATTATGTCCAAAATTCATTTTATCGCCATCGGTGGTGCCGCAATGCACAACTTAGCCCTAGCTCTTTTATCTCAAGGACACGAAATAACGGGCTCAGACGATGAAATCTACGAACCTTCTAAAAGTCTTTTGGAAAAACACGGCCTCTTACCTACCGAGTTTGGTTGGTTCCCAGAGAAAATAAACGCGGACATCGACACCATTGTTTTAGGAATGCACGCACGCGCGGACAATCCAGAACTCTTAAGAGCTCAGGAATTAGGATTAAAAATCGAATCCTATCCTTCCTTCATCTACGAACAAAGCAAAAACAAGCAACGCATCGTCATCGCAGGAAGCCACGGCAAAACGAGCATTACCTCGATGATTTTGCACGTTTTGAAAACGCTAGGTCGCAAATTTGATTACCTTGTAGGAGCCCGCATCGAAGGATTTGACCTAATGGCCTCCATAACGAATGCGCCCATTATGATCATCGAGGGCGACGAATACCTAGCCTCCCCCATCGATCGCAGAGCCAAATTTCTTTTATATCAACCCCACATTGCCTTGATTTCAGGTATCGCATGGGATCATATTAATGTGTACCCTACGTTTGAATCCTACACGGAGGCTTTCGAGAATTTAGTCAAAGAAATGCCTAAAGCAGGTCATTTATTCTTCGACAAAACAGATAAAACCTTAGAAGCGATCGCTGAGGCTTGCCCAGCCCATTGCCAATCAGAGGGTTATGAAGCGCACGATTCCGTGATTAGAAATGGCCAAACTTTCTTGAAAGGAAATGATGGTAAGGAGTATGGTTTACAGGTTTTTGGAGAACATACCCTTAAAAACCTGCAAGGTGCACTACATATCTGCACACAAGTAGGCGTGAGTGAAACTGAATTCTACACCGCTATTCAATCCTTTAAAGGAGCTGCTAAACGTTTAGAATGGGTAGGCGAATCTGAAACGCAATTGCTATACAAAGATTTTGCCCATGCTCCCTCTAAAGTGAAAGCGACTACACAGGCCCTAAAAGCACAATTTCCACAGCGAAAATTAGTGGCTGCCCTTGAATTACATACGTTTAGTAGTTTAAATCCAGCTTTTCTTCCGGAATACAAAGGAACCTTAGCGGATGCGGATTTAGCCATCATCTACCTAAGTGAGCATGCGCGCGCCATCAAGCAAATGGATAGAATTGAAGCTGAAACGGTCCAGACCTACTTTAATCACCCGAATTTAGTGGTTATTAGAGAACAAAAGGAATTAAAGGGGCTTATCCTAAATCAAAATCAGGAAAACCAAAACCTATTGATGATGTCGTCTGGCACCTTCGATGGTCTCGATTTTCCTGGATTAGCTACCGAACTCGGATTACGAATTCAATAATACGTCTAATTCTTCTTTAAAGCCCGTAAGTAAAATCTCCTTCATGGAGATTTTGCGTTTCTGGGTATTGATTTTACTCAAGGTAATTTTATCCTCCATCATGCGAGTAGCCTCCGATTCTGCAATAAACGATTCCAGTTCGCCTCGTTCCTTCTTTGCCATGTAATCCATCTGGTTGATCATGATCTTCAACTGCTCGATGCGTGGCTTCTCATTTAAGTTCGCGTGGCGATACGAAATCACACGCAATAAATAATTCATCTCGAAGATCTTATCACAAATCGTGCGGAAACGTTCGGCAAGTGAGCGATCCATGTTTTTCACTTGAGCCGATATTTCTTTCCACTTTACTAGATTGGCTTTGGCTAAATCTGCCGTTGCGACGATATTAACTTGATCTTTTAATCTTAATTCCAAATCGCCAGTCATAGTCGTTAATTCTAAAACACGCGGATCTACCCGTGGTTTATAATCAATTCCCTTAATGCGATTGTATTTCTCGAAGAACATATCGTTTGCCTTCTTGAAATTCTTCCAAAGCATCGATTGCTTCTTAGGTGGCAGCCCTAACACATTCTTCCACTCCTTCTGAATCTCTTTCACCTTAACGACAGAATCATCTATGTCCTCCGCCTTACGCAGTTGGTGGACATTATCTATATATCCCTGTAAGATTAGAATTTTCTCATCTATCTGACGGTTCTTTTCTTCAAAATAAGAACGACGTTTTAAGAAGAAGGCATCCAACACCTCTTGGAATTCAGCCGTCAGTTGATCTTGAAATTGTTTATCAACTGGACCCGTCTTCACCCACTTCATTTTCACCTCCATCAACTTGTCCGTCGATTCCACAACATCTTCTTCCTCGGAGATATCCTTCGCATCTTGAATTAAGGCACGTTTAATTTCCAGGTTTTTAACTTGATTCGCCTGAATTAATTCTTTCAAATAAGCCTCGTGCTTCTCTAATTCTGCTAACAAAGGTTTGAAATCACCTAGTCCATCGAATTCGATGAGGTAGGTTTGCATCTGCAACACTTTAGTGAGAAATGAACCTTTATTCTGTGCCGCTTCAATTTCTGAAGACAAACCTTTCACCTTGCTAACTGCAAGATCAAAACGTTTCACAAAATAGGCTAATGCTTCCTCTTCAGAATTACGCACGAAACCGATTTCGCGCTCAGGATAGCTTAAATAGGCGTTGATGAAAACTTTGCCGTCGCGGCAAAATCCAAACTCGTTTGATGTGGGCTGGCTCATATGTTTTTAAAGAAAGAGCTTCAAGCAGGTGCTTTGGCTCAAATGTTAATCGTTAATCTTAATACACCTCTAATTTATTTAAAAAATTGCGATATTTGTGGGTTGTATAAAAATAAAATTTAATGAGTAACGAAACTATTATCTTTTCGATGGAGCGTGTGTCGAAAGTCATCCCTCCACAAAAGACCATCATAAAAAATATTTATTTGTCCTTTTTCTACGGGGCGAAAATCGGTGTTTTGGGTCTTAATGGCTCCGGAAAGTCCACTTTATTGCGCATCATCGCTGGAATCGACAAATCCTACACCGGTGATGTGGTGTTTTCACCTGGCTATACAGTGGGTTTATTAGAGCAAGAACCGCAATTAGACCCGAACAAAACGGTGATCGAAGTCGTGGAAGAAGCGGTGGTAGAAATCAAGAACCTGTTAAAGGAATTCGATGAGATTAATGAGGCGTTTGGAGATCCAGATGCTGATTTTGATAAATTATTGGCGCGTCAGGGAGAGGTCCAAGAGAAACTGGATCACTTCAATGCCTGGGAATTAGACACGCGTTTAGAAAAAGCGATGGATGCCTTGCGTTGTCCACCGTCTGACGCCTTAGTGAGCACCCTTTCAGGGGGTGAAAAACGCCGTGTGGCGCTTTGTCGATTATTATTACAAGAGCCGGATGTCCTTTTATTAGATGAGCCGACTAACCACTTGGATGCGGAATCCGTAGATTGGTTAGAGCAGCATTTACGTCAATACAAAGGTACTGTGATTGCAGTAACCCACGATAGATATTTCTTGGATAACGTAGCGGGCTGGATTCTAGAACTAGACCGTGGCGAAGGTATTCCATGGAAAGGAAATTACTCGTCTTGGTTAGAGCAAAAGCAAAATCGTTTAGCGCAAGAGGAGAAGACGGAATCTCGTCGTCAAAAGACCTTGCAGCGTGAATTAGAATGGGTACGTATGGCACCAAAAGCACGTCAGGCGAAGTCCAAAGCGCGTATTGGAGCGTATGAAAAACTCCTTTCAGAAGAAAACAGACAGAAAGAAGACAAGTTGGAATTATTCATTCCAGCAGGTCCTCGTCTTGGAAATAAAGTGATTGAGGTACAGGGTGTGTCGAAATCGTTTGGAGACAAATTATTGTACGAAAACCTGAGTTTCTCTTTACCCCCAGCCGGTATTGTGGGAATTATCGGGCCAAACGGTGCGGGTAAAACGACCTTATTTAATCTGATTACCGATAAATTACAGCCTGATTCCGGCACTTTTGAAGTGGGGGAAACGGTGAAATTAGCTTATGTCGATCAAGAGCACAATCAATTAATCGCGGAGAAATCGGTGTTTGAAACCATTTCTGACGGGAATGATTGGGTGATGTTAGGCGGGAAACAGGCGAATGCGCGTGCTTATGTCAGCAAATTCAACTTTAACGGTGCCGACCAAGAGAAGAAAATCAGCATGTTATCCGGTGGAGAGCGTAACCGCGTACACTTAGCGATGATGTTAAAGGAAGGTGCCAACGTGTTATTGCTCGATGAGCCGACCAACGATTTGGACGTAAATACGCTTCGTGCATTAGAGGAAGGTTTAGAAAATTTCGCGGGATGTGCGGTAGTCATCTCCCACGACCGTTGGTTCTTAGACCGTATTGCGACGCATATTTTAGCCTTTGAAGGAGATTCTCAGGTGGTTTGGTTTGAAGGAAATTATTCAGAATACGAAGAATCACGTAAGAAACGCTTAGGGGATACAACGCCTAAACGTATTCGGTACAAGAAATTGCAGTAATATGAACTCGAGAGAAAAAATTCAGGCCGTCATTGACGAAATGGGCAAAGTGGTCATTGGCCAGGAACGCCTGATTAATCGCTTATTAGTTGGTCTTTTTACAGGCGGTCACGTCCTGCTAGAAGGGGTACCTGGCTTAGCGAAGACGTTAACGATTAACACCTTAGCAAAAATTCTCGACTTACATTTCCACCGTATCCAATTTACTCCGGATTTGTTACCCGCGGATTTAGTAGGGACAATGATTTACAATCCGAAGAAATCCGAATTTGAGGTCAAAAAAGGACCCATTTTCGCGCAAATCATCCTAGCAGATGAGATCAACCGTGCCCCAGCAAAAGTGCAATCAGCTTTATTAGAAGCGATGGCAGAAAAGCAGGTAACGATCGGAGATACGACCTATCCTTTGGACAAACCGTTCTTAGTATTAGCTACTCAAAACCCAGTGGAACAAGAGGGCACTTTCCCGCTTCCGGAGGCACAGGTAGACCGTTTTATGCTCAAGGTATTCCTAAATTACCTAGACAAAGACCAGGAATTAGCGGTGATGCGCCAGAAGTCCAATATGGATTTCAATTACGAGCCTAAGACCGTCCTAAACGCGGAAGATATCGCCAAAATCCGCAAGGAAATTAACGAAATCACCATCTCTGAGACTCTAGAGAAATACATCATTGAACTTGTTTTCGCGACAAGAAATCCAGCCGAATATGGCTTAACGCAAGAAGCGGGATATATCCAATTCGGTGCATCTCCACGTGCGAGTATCCAACTGAATCTAGCTGCCAAAGTGATGGCCTATCTAGAAGGACGCGATTATGTGTTGCCGGAGGACATCAAAGAAATGGCCCCTGATATCCTGAATCACCGCATTATCTTGAATTATGTGGCGGAAGCAGATAACATCACCACACTTCAAATTATCCAATCAATCTTAAGTAGCGTCGCAATTAATCGATAATTTTTGGGTAAAAAGGGGCTCTTTTGTGCTTTAATAGCAAATTAGATCTTATGAAATACCTGCTTATCCTTTGTGCATTCCTATTCAGTTTCACCGCCTCGGAGCCGATGCGCGTTTTCCTCATTGGCGATTCGACGATGGCGGATAAAGTATCTGCTGATTTTCCGGAGACAGGTTGGGGAATGCCATTTGCTTCATTTTTCAATGAGGCAGTAGAGGTTCAAAACCACGCCTATAATGGAAGAAGTACGAAAAGCTTCCGTCGTGAAGGCCGTTGGGCTAAGGTATTCAATCAGATAAAAAAGGGGGATTATGTTTTGATTCAGTTTGGACATAATGATGCCAAAGTCTCCGATACCAGCCGTTACGCCCCAGCGCAAACTGACTTCCGCGAAAACCTCATTCGCTATGTGCAAGAAACACGTTCAAAAGGCGGAATTCCCATCTTATTAACTCCCACCCAACGCAGAAAATTTGATTCCACAGGTGTATTTGTAGACCAACACGCGGATTATCCTTCCGTTGTTCGCGAAGTGGCTTCAGCCGAAAAAGTACTTCTAATCGATATCGAGAGGGAAAGTAAGAAATACATTGCTGCGGAAGGACCAGAGGGTGCAAAGAAGATGTTTCTTCATTACCCAGCGGGTATCTTTAAGAAATTCAGCAAAGGCGTGGCGGATGACACGCACTTCTCTCCTTTTGGCGCTAAAAAAATTGCGTCCTTGGTTGCTGAAGGCATTTTAGCTTCGAACGAGCACTTGCGCAGTTTCCTTAAGAAGTCATCCTTCTCGCAGAAATACGTGTTTGAATTACCGAACGTAGCCACGACCGCGTTTAAAAAAGACACCTTTAATATCGTTGCTTATGGAGCTTCGTCGTCCGCAGGTAAGTTAAACACATCAGCCATACAACAAGCCATCGACATTGCCTCGAAACAAGGCGGAGGTGTGGTACGAGTTCCTGCAGGTTTTTGGCTAACGGGTGCTATCACCTTACGCTCCAATATCAACTTCCACTTAGACGCTGGCGCGGTATTGCAGTTCAGCTCGGATGCAGCGCACTATCCATTGGTGAAAACTAGCTGGGAAGGGGTTGCAGCGATTAGAGCTCAATCACCAATCACGGCGATAGGCGAACGAAACATCGCCATTACGGGTTCTGGCATCATCGATGGTGCAGGTGAGGCTTGGAGACCCGTGAAGAAAGGAAAATTAACTCCAGGAGAATGGGATAAATTGGTTCGCTCCGGCGGCGTATTAGATGAGAAAAAAGATACCTGGTATCCAACTGAACGAGCTTTAAAAGGGTCAAAAATGGATCAGCCAGGTGTCATCGCAGCTGGTTTCAATGAGGCCAAAGCCGAAGAAATCAAGGAATTCCTTCGCCCTAACATGATTTCTCTACGTGAATGCGAACAGATTTTATTAGAAGGCGTTACCTTCCAAAACTCCCCAGCCTGGAACATCCACCCGCTACTTTCTAAACACCTAACTGTGGAAAACATCACGGTAAAGAACCCTTGGTTCGCCCAAAATGGCGATGGCATCGACATCGAATCGTGTGAATATGTTTCAGTCCGTAATTCAAAATTTGATGTGGGAGATGACGGCATCTGTTTGAAATCGGGTAAGGATGCCGAAGGCAGAAAAAGAGGTCGCCCGAGTGCCCATATCACCATCGAAAATTGTGTGGTATTTCACGGTCACGGTGGCGTCGTAGTAGGCAGCGAAATGTCCGGTGGTGTGCACGATTTATTTGTTTCCAACTGCCAGTTCTTAGGAACCGATGTGGGTCTACGTTTCAAAACGGCCCGCGGTCGTGGGGGCGTGGTGGAGAATGTCTACATCCAAGACATCAGTATGAAAAACATTTCTGGCGAGGCCATCTTGTTCGATATGTACTACCAAGGAAAAGATCCGGTAGCTACTTTTGGAAATGGCGACGAAACGCCTAAAATCGAAAGCAAACCTGTCGATGCCGGCACTCCTCAGTTCAAAAACATCTTCGTGGACCGCGTCGTAGCAAAAGGGGCTGAGACGGGTTTATTAGTCCGTGGTTTACCGGAAATGCCGATCCACCACATTTATCTTTCGAACTTAGACATCGAGGCGAAACAAACTTATCGTGTGATTGAAGCCTCAGATATTCAATTATCAAACGCTCATTTTACGCAAACTGGAGACAAGAAACCGGAGTTAATTAACGTGAAACGCTGGAAACTGAACTAAACTTATGGCATACCCATCCATCTACCTAAATTCCACGACTGAAGAGTTATTTCGTCGAATTGATCAATTGAATTCGGAGAGTCCGGCACTTTGGGGCAAGATGACAGTAGGGCAAATGTTATCCCATTGCGCTGTGCCCTATGAACAGATTTTAGGAACAAATACAGATCAGCCGCCACTTTTGATGCGCCTAATCCTAACGTTATTTCTGAAAAAATCGATGATAAATGAAGTGCCTTATAAGCGTAATTTACCAACAGCCCCTAGTTTTATTCGAACAGATAAATATGATTTCTCCATAGAGAAAGAGAGGCTGAAAAACTACATTAAAACAATTCAAGAAATGGGGGCAGAAAAATTAGCTGCAACCCCTTCCCTGAGTTTGGGTACTTTATCGGCTACGGAATGGAACAATCTCCTTTACAAGCATATTGACCATCATTTAGCGCAATTTGGCGTTTAATCTATCTTTCTATCACAATACTCGGATCGACCACATATCGGCCAGATTTGTCTCCATAAAGAGACAGCCCGCCTTCAGTGGCCTCGAATCGCAAGATCAATTTCCCCGTCTTGGCAGCTTGTTGCCACGCTGCAGCTGGGATTATACCTTGCACTAAATAACCATAGGTACCAGCTTCATCCAGTTTGTTATTGCGTGCTTGGTAATGCCAAGACAAGATGCCTTGATGGTCTGCTGGATCATCCGCTAAAGTAGTTTCAGAAGCAACAATTCCGTTTGCACTCACTTTCAATTTTGAAGGACTCGTGTATCGATCGGTCTGCGGATAGGCATTCGGATTAACGCCTGGATCAAAGGTTCCTTTGCCTAACATATAATCGCCATCCATTTTCCCTGCATCATCCCGATCTTTTCCTAAGATGGGTTTAGAAGAGGCCTCCACAAGGAAACGAACTTGTTTTATACCTTCAGCGCCAGTAGTAGGAAACGGGATTTCATATTCGAAATAACCTGTGCCTGCCCCGTTTAATTTATGTCCTAAAACGCCTGTCCATTGTTTCTTTGGCCAGCTTGCTGAACTATATTTCTCCACGGGTACCGAAATTAATTGCCCTTTCAACGGCTTTGTAGAACCTTCCTCCACTATCAAATGCACAAAATTGCGATGAACGACTTTTCCAGATGCATTACTTAATTCAAAAGCTAAGGTATTAATGGATTTATCTGATGGTAAGGTAATTGATAGGGAATCCAACGCCTTCACATCCCAAGCTGCATAAGTTAAAGCAGAGGTTTTGGTCCAACGATTCACTTTTTCACCTGCCGCATTCGTTCCCGATAAAGACATTTTTAAGCTAAGTGAACCAGCCGTATTTGTCATGGAAGATAAATGCAATGGGATTTTTACCTGTTGACCAGCCTTTCCTGCCCAGGTAATTTCTTGTCCAGTAGATAAGTAAAAAGGTCCATGGAAATCGTTCAGAGACATCCCAGGGACGATGGCGTTTAATCCTGTCTCTTTCTCCGTTCTGTCAAATTTATAATAGCCATTCCACTCGTTAATCACATCGTGATGCTCCGTGTATAACCAGCCAGCCATTTGCGGGTGGTTTCTAAACGAGTTTAAAGCTTTGTGGTAATCGAACGTATAGTCAACATCGCCGGTGCTTCCCTGATATCCCCACACATTTCCAAATTCTGAGTTGATCATGGGTTGTGCTCCCTGCTGGTAGCCATTCTCAAAGTTCCACGTACTACCTGGGTACGTCTTAGCGGTATAATCACCCACCAACTTATCCCATTCATAGCCCGCTTGATAAGAATGCCAGGAGTTGATATCGGTTTCCGTATGCCCTCTTCCACAGCAAACGGAATTATCTTCGACGAGGCGGGTGGGGTCTAAAGTTTTGGCCAAATGATAAACCGATGCCACCCATTTCTGTGTCTCCGGCGTGTAAACCGATTTTTTATCTTTGTGAGTGAACAAACCCCAGGTCTCATTAAAGGTAATCCAAGAGAAAATCGCTGGATGATTGTAATCGCGCTTAATCATCTCGTGCAAGGTATACTCCGACTCCTTTTGCATCTCGACCTCTGGGTCTCCCCACGAATTAGGCAAATCAGACATTACTAAAAGTCCTAATTTATCCGCCCAATACAGCTTGCGTGGCACATCCACCTTAATATGCGTCCGAATACCATTCAAGCCAATTCGCTTGCTACGTATGATCTCGTCTTTCATAAACTGATCGGATGGGAAAGTATAAAAACCCGTAGGATGGTAACTTTGATCCAAAGCCAATTGCACGTAAATCGGCTTGTTATTCAAACCAATATAGGGAATCTTCGAACCTGGTAAATTCACTACAGAAATCTTCCGCATCCCGAAATAGCCATTCACGACATCATTCCCCGACTGCATTTTCAGCCCGTACAAAAACGGATCCTCTAGCGACCATAAATGCATGGCCTTGATGGCCACCTCCACACTTCCTTCTTGTTTGCCGGCCGCCACTATAACTGAGGCTGCTTGCCCATTCGATAAGGTAATTTTAACTTCCTGATCCTTAGAAGTAGGAGCCCCTAAATAAATCTTAACCTGCGCCTTTTTAGAGTCAATATCAGGATTCACCGCATAGTGATCGATAAAGTTTTGACCTCTAGCCTCTAAATACACGGTCTGCCAAATCCCTCGAGCATTCCCATATCCTTGCTTTCCATAGAGCGTGAACATCCGACGCTTGTCATCTGCACGAATGGTGATTTGATGCACCGAACCTGGTTTTACCCCTACTAATTCCGCATCGATTGGCGTGTACCCGCCTTGGTGTTTTCCTATCTGAACACCGTCTAAAAAGACGGTTGTTTCCCAATCTGAAGCACCTATATTAATAAAAATACGTTTACCCGTCCAAGTAGCTGGAATTTTAATTTCCTTGTGGTACCAAGCCACATCCGCCTCGTCTTTCACCTCTGAAAGGGGCGATCCCCATGGGAAGGGTACTAAAATTTTCTTCGCATAACGACTAGGAGCCGTTAAAGAGGAATCAAAAGTAAAGTCCCAATAGCCATTTAGGTTAAGCCATTGATCTCTTTGTAAGTCGGGGCGGGGATGTTCTGGAAGGGGTTGCGCTTTTTGAGCAAGCGCACAGAAAGACAATCCTGTCAGCAGGAGTAGGAAGATTTTTTTCATAGGTTTAGTTTATATCACCTGGAAGGCGAATGTACAAATTTGGCAAAAAATCCGAGATATTTATCAAATAAGCGTAATTTTACAGGATGAGTGATTTAGCGGAATTAAAGAAAAAGATCCCTACCCAGATAGCGGTATTAGGCGGAGGTAGCTGGGCCACGGCTTTAGTGAAAATTCTTTCAGAAAATAATGTGAAAATTAAGTGGTGGATCCGCCGTAAATCAGACGTTGAATTCATCCGCAAATACAACCATAATCCTAGCTATTTGACGGATGTGGCTATCAACCCACGTAAAGTAAAGACCTACAGCAAGATGGTCGATGCGCTTGCTGGAGTTGAGTATATTATTTTAGCGGTTCCAGCAGCTTTCATTCCGAGTACCTTAAAGGACCTGAATAAAAAACATTTCGAAGGCAAAAAAGTAGTTTCTGCCATCAAAGGCATGATTCCAGAGGAAAATCTCTTAGTAACGGATTGGATGGAACGGGCCTTTAATTTACCCCTAGGCCAAACCTGTGTCATCGCTGGACCTTGCCACGCGGAAGAGGTGGCGCTAGAGAAGCAATCCTATTTGACCATTGCTTCGCCCGATTTAAGTTTAGCTCAATCGTTCTCGAATCTCTTGAATAGTCGCTTCTTGCAAGCACACGCCATTCAGGATTTATATGGTGTGGAGTACTGCGCCGTTATTAAAAATATCGTGGCAATGGCCTGTGGTATTACGCGCGGATTAGGTTTTGGGGATAATTTCCAGGCCGTACTTGTAAGTAATGCGATGCAGGAAATTAAAATCTTCCTAGATGTGGTGTATCCAGAGAAAAACCGGGATTTGAATAGCTCAGGCTATCTAGGAGATTTGTTGGTGACAGCTTATTCGCAGTTTTCGCGTAACCGTACCTTTGGAAATATGATCGGTCGCGGTTATTCGGTGAAGTCAGCGCAAATCGAAATGAACATGATCGCGGAAGGCTATTATGCTGTTCGCAGTATCTACAGCATCTCTCGCCAGCACAATATTAAATTGCCTATCATCGAGGCGGTTTATAATATAGTGTACGAGAAAGCGAATCCGATGCTCGAGATGAATAAGCTGAGAGGCTTCTTAAAGTAAGAAAGAGCGAATTAATTCGGCTGTTTTTGCCAAAGATTCAGCCGACGGCTTCATCTTCTCCTGTGAGAAATTAATATCTAACATCCGGTTCATAGGTACCAAATGCACGTGTGCGTGAGGGACTTCTAAACCAATTACCGCCACGCCTACTCGCTTGCAAGGAATC
Organism: Aquirufa sp.; assembly: GCA_044353355.1. Taxonomy (GTDB): domain Bacteria; phylum Bacteroidota; class Bacteroidia; order Cytophagales; family Spirosomataceae; genus Aquirufa. Next base: position 1,513 of record JBILCC010000028.1, on the reverse strand, counting down.
GCTTTCTTAATCGCAGGAGCAATCGTTTGAGCAAATTTCATTAAGTCCCCTAGCAATTCAGGATCTAAATCGAAGATATAGTCCACCTCCTGTTTCGGGATCACGAGCACGTGACCTTCTACTAAGGGCATCACGTCTAAAAAGGCTAAGAAGCGATCGTCTTCCTTAATCAAATGGCAAGGAATTTCTCTATTGACAATTTTGGTAAATATCGTGCTCATCTTACTCGATACGTTTTAAATTACATTTAGTGATCGGCTTAATGATCATAGGTACCTTCTCTAGTTTTACCGCATCCGAATCCAAGCCAAAGTACTTATCCTCCGAGTGCGTAAACTGTTTCACAAAGAAATAGGCCTTCATCACCATTCGGTCTAATAAAGGCAATTCGTTATCAAAGGATAGGAATTTTTCTAAAACGACGAAGCGGAAATCACCGATCACGTTTTGCTCATTCAAGGACTTATAACGCGAAGTGATATCTACTTCTCCACGAGAAACCATTTCTTCTACTACCTTACGGAAGTACAAATTAATGCGTTGCTCCACTTTAAAGCCTAGCTTAAAGTTCACTTTGATGATGTCATCCCGCTCGATCACGGTCACTTTATAGTCCATCGTATACGGATCATCTAAGGTGTCTACGTGGACAAACCAATAGATATCAGCACGCTTCGGACGCCGTTGGAAGATGGAATAAATAATCTTTGATTCAATATCTGACACGCGACCCGCATTCGACATAAAGACCAAATGTGTCGCATATTTAGGAATCGTCTCATCTTTACTCAATTCTTTTAGAGGCTCGATGTAGTCTGATAATTTCTCGTATTCCGTTAATTTCTTTTTAATAGCTGTTGCTCTGAACCAAACCCACATGATCAAAATAATGACCCCGGCGATGAATAAAGAAACATAACCTCCATGCCAAAACTTCTGCAAGTTTGCCACTAAGAAAGATCCTTCTAGCGATACGTAAACAGCTAAGAATAAGAGAATCCACCACATATCCACTTTCTTAATATGAAGGTAGTATGCCATCAATGAAGTGGTCATTAACATCGTCATGGTGATAGCAAGACCATAGGCCGCCTCCATGTTCGCTGATTCCTTAAACCATAATACAACTCCTACGCAACCCATCCATAATAAAATGTTGATAGAAGGAACGTATAATTGTCCTTTTTGGTCAGATGGATAGACTAAACGTACACGAGGCCAAAAGTTCAAGCGAATCGCCTCTGATATTAAGGTAAATGATCCTGAAATCAACGCTTGAGAGGCGATAACCGCCGCAGCCGTCGCAATCATGATACCCGAAAATAAGAACTCACGAGGCAATAATTCAAAGATCGGTTTACGTGCACCCAGTAATGCTCCCTCGTGCGCTAACAACCATGCGCCTTGCCCAAAATATTGCAAAACCAAAGCAATCTTCACAAAAACCCAGCTAATACGAATATTCTCTTTTCCGCAATGACCTAAATCTGAATACAAGGCCTCAGCTCCTGTC
>JBILCC010000027.1:0-18177 GCA_044353355.1 Aquirufa sp. | reverse complement strand
CACTATGACTCGGGTTATCCCACCGTATTTAAAGCCAGGCGACGAAGTCGCGATTTTGTCACCAGCTTCTTTTCCTCCCACAGAAAATTGGAAACAGGGAGTACAGATATTAGAAAGCTGGGGGCTTCGCGTGCGAAATGCACCCAATTTCTTGTCTCGTCATTTTGGATTAGGCGGTACGGATGCTGAACGTTTATCCGATTTACAGCAAATGCTCGACGACCCTTCTATAAAGGCTATTTTTCCTATTAGGGGTGGATATGGATCTTCTCGTTTATTGGATTCTTTGGATTTTTCGAGATTTATTTCGAGTCCTAAATGGATCGTTGGTTTCTCGGACATCACCGCCCTCTTATGTGAGGTTGATCGCTTAGGTTTTGCCAGTATTCACGGTCCTATGCCACATAATTTTTGCCAAAAAGGCGGAGAGTCCGCCTTGCAAAATTTGCATACTGCTCTCTTCGAGGGCACGCTTTCTGTATCAAATCCAGCACACCTATTGAACCGCTTGGGCGATACCTCCGGGGAGATCATTGGTGGAAACTTATCCCTATTATGCCATTTAGTGGGCTCCCCCACTTTCGGAACGTCAGACGGTAAAATCTTATTTATCGAGGAAGTGGGTGAACGATTATACCATGTGGATCGGATGCTTTTGCAATTAAAACGCGCTGGTCTATTCCAAAACTTAGCCGGCCTAATCGTGGGTGGCTTTACGGATTGTAATGAGGCAAGTTTGAGGATTGGAAAAACCGCTTTTGAATTAGTCGCAGAACATACTTCAGGAACATCATACCCCATTGCTTTCGATTTCCCTGCGGGGCATATCCCTAATAACCAGCCTTTGGTTTTTGGGGTAAAAACCAAGTTATTGATAAGTTCTGAAGGTACTCAGTTAACTGATATTTAATTCCATTCTTTCGATCTAACATTGTGTCTTAAACGACTACTAATGTTAGCGAAAACTTTTGGCAGTGCCCTAGTGGGCATTCATGCCTCCATTATCACTATTGAAACCCACGTAGGACAAGGATCCAAATGTTACCTCGTGGGTCTACCCGACTCCACCATTAAGGAATCAATTCAACGCGTCGAATCCGCCATCAAGCAAATCGGTTATTTCTTTCCTCGGAGAAAAGTTGTCATCAACCTCGCCCCAGCAGACATTCGCAAAGAAGGCTCCGGCTACGACCTCCCCATTGCCTTGGGATTATTGCAAGCATCTGAACAGACGAAGATGATCGGACTTGCCGACTATTTAATTATGGGAGAACTTTCCTTAACGGGTGAAATTCGTCCCATCAAAGGTGCCCTTTCCATGGCAATTGAAGCCAAAAAACAAGGTATCAAATACCTCATTCTCCCTCGCGAAAATGCTTTAGAAGCCGCCTTGATCGACGGGATAGACATTTATGGGATGTCTAATTTACGCGATACGATTCGATTCTTGCATGGAAGAAAACAAACACCCGTAAAAGCACCTAGCAGTTCGCATGTTAGTCTACAGTACGAAGACGACTTTTCTCAAATAAAAGGCCAAGAAAAAGCCAAACGAGCGATTGAAATTGCCGTTGCGGGCGGGCACAACCTACTCCTGGTGGGCCCTCCTGGTTCAGGTAAAACAATGATGGCAAAACGTATACCTTCCATTATGCCTCCAATGAACCTCAGCGAGATCATTGAAACAACGCAAATCCACTCCATCGTGGGAAAGCTAAGTTCTGAAAATCCACTGATCACGGAAAGACCATTTCGCGCCTTGCACCACAGTATATCTGCTCCAGCATTAATAGGTGGGCGGATGAATCCGCAACCCGGAGAAATTTCACTAGCCCATCAAGGAGTATTATTCCTTGATGAACTCCCAGAATTTCAACGGCACGTTTTAGAACTACTAAGACAGCCTCTAGAAGAACGAAAAGTTCCCATCTCTCGCGCACACGGAACAGTGGAATTTCCGGCTAATTTCCTATTGATCTCCGCTATGAACCCTTGCCCCTGCGGATACTTTCACCACCCAGATAAACCTTGCACTTGTAAACCCTTTCAAGTAGATCGTTACCTACATCGTATTTCAGGACCTCTATTAGATCGAATCGATATGCACTTGGAAGTATTCCCCTTAAAATACACTGAAATGTTTAATGCTCAAGCAAGTGAAACAAGTGCTATTATTCGAGAACGCATAATTAAAGCGAGGATGAGGCAAAAAGATCGCTTTGTTGATTTAGCAAAAATTCAAACCAATGCTGAGATGAATTCAGAACAAGTCAAACAAATTTGTACACTTGATCACGCATCATCCACTCTTCTTCAAACTGCCTTAGAAAAACTGCAATTGTCTGCACGCGCTCACGATCGAATTTTAAAAATGGCGAGAACCATTGCGGACCTAGCCTATTGCTCTACGATACAGGCAAAACATCTTGCTGAGGCTATCACCTATCGAAATTTAGATCGCGAAAATTGGTCCGGCTAATTGCGTTTTTCTTTGAAAAGGCCTACATTTAAAGTGATAATTCAAAATTTAAGTATGAGAAAATTGACCCTTGGAATTTTAGCACTGTCTGTGACCCTTTTCGCTAGTTCATTTACTCCTGTGGAAGGAGAGGAAGAATGGAAAGAAGTTTTCAAAAAAATTAAAGAGGAAGTAGAGCTGCACTCTAAAGCATATAGCACTTTGGGAGATGCATGCAAGACCATAGGACATAGATTAACAGGAAGTGAAAAGGGAAAAAAAGCGGAAGAATACGCTTTTCGTCTATTAAAAGAATACGGTTTAAAGGATACGAAATTTCAAGGATTCCAAGTAGAAGCCTGGGCACGAGATACAGTCACATTATCCATTGCTCCCCCTAAATCAGATGATTTCAGAGAAGTACCCGTGGTATCTTTGGCAATGACTCCCGTCGATGCAAACATCAAAGGAACCATAGTAGACCTAGGTAATGGCCTAGATGCCGATTACGCTGGAAAAGATGTGAAAGGTAAGGTGGTATTAGCGAACATCGGCCTTTTAGAGGCTGCAGCCGGAACTAAAAATTTACACCGCTCAGAAAAGACCGCTTTAGCAATACAGCACGGTGCCATCGGTGTCATTTTTGTAAACACCGTAAAAGGACAAGTTTTATTAACGGGTACGGCTTCTGTGACCGGAAATTTAATTTCGATTCCAGCAGTTTGTATTTCCTTAGAAAATGGAACAGAGATCAGAAATTGGTTGAAAGACCAACCAGGACTTTTGAGTTTAATTGAAATGCATAATGTAAGCAAACCGATTAAAGCTCGAAACGTAGTAGCCACCCTAAAAGGCACGAGTGCAAAATTAAGAAACGAAAAAATTATCATTGGAGGTCACCTGGATTCGTGGGACCTAGCAACAGGGGCTATTGATAACGGCATTGGATCATTCTCTGTTTTAGATGTAGCTAGAACCTTTAAGGCTCTCGGATTAAGCAGCAAACGGACAATTGAATTCGTTGCCTTTATGGGAGAAGAAGAAGGACTACTTGGTTCTAAGGCTTATGTAGAGCGCGCTAAAAAACTAGGAGAACTGGATGGAATTGTATATATGATTAATCTAGATATGACTAATAATGTTCATGGTTTTAATGGAGGTGGACGTGATGAGATGATGCCGATTTTGAAATCTATAGGAGATCAAATCAAGGCTATTGATGCTAGTTTTGGAAATAAATTAGTGAATGCTCCAGGGTTACACTCAGATAACCAAACCTTTCTAATGGAAGGTATTCCAGCAGCCGATCCGATGGGAAGTTTAACACGCAGTGTGTTAGATTGCTACCATGCAAATTGCGATGATTTTAGCTTAGTGAACAAAAAAGAAATGGAGAATACCGTGAAATATACCACGATGTTGCTTTATGCATTAGGCAATCTAGAACAAATTCCCGCTAAGAAATTAGACTTCTATTCTACAAAGGAATTCTTCATCAAGCACAACCTGCGCCATGAATTAGAATTAGGCAACGAATGGCGCTGGGGGAACTAAATATTAGCAGAATTCTATTATTTTTACGTTTTAGAAAATTTGAATTGACCTATGAGTAGCCAAAATCCTTCCTTTTTTAACCATCAAATCGAAGTTATACCTGAAACATCTTTCAAATCTATCATCAAGGTGATTGGAATTGGGGGTGGCGGATCCAATGCGGTGAAGCATATGGACAACCTAAAAATCAAAGGGGCTGATTTGATCATTTGCAATACGGATTCACAGGCTTTGGCTTCGAATTCAGTACGCACGAAGATTAAATTAGGCGAACAAGGTTTAGGAGCTGGAACGGATCCAGAGGTAGGAAAACAGGCCGCTCAAGAAAGTCAAGAGAAGATCAAAGCGGTTCTCTCGAACGAAACTAAAATGGTTTTCATCACCGCAGGTATGGGTGGCGGAACAGGTACTGGAGCGGCACCAGTCGTAGCAGAAATTGCAAGAGACCGAGATTTGTTAACAGTAGCTGTTGTTTCATTCCCATATAATTGGGAAGGAAAAGAGAAAATACAATATGCAAGAGACGGAATTGAAGAACTAAAGGCTTATTGCGATACGGTTTTAGTGATCATGAACGACAAAATATCAGAACATTACAAAGATTTAGCCGTAAAACACGCCTTCGCAAAAGCAGATGACGTATTAGCAAAAGCGGTAAAATCAGTTGTAGATGTAATTGCTAAACCAGGTGATATCAACACGGACTTTATGGACGTGAAAAAGGTACTAACCAATGCTGGCCAGGCAATGATGAGTTCAGCACTTGGAAAAGGAGAAGAAAGAGCGAAGGCAGCAATCGTCGAGGCCTTGAACTCTCCTCTATTGAACTCACAAGAGATCAAAGGTGCTAAACGTATCCTAGTGACCGTTTCTACAAGCAGTGAAAAGGATTTGTTGATTTGGGAAAAAGATGCGATCATCGAATATCTAAATGAACGAATTGATGCGCAGGCAGATATGGTAAAATTCGGATTCTCAACGGATGAAGAATTAGGCGATGATTTATATTTAACGGTCATTGCGGCTGGTTTCGAACAAGATTCGAGCGGAATGGATGGCGGAATGCGTAAAGTAGTCAAGAGAACCGCTCCTGTATTCTTGAATCCTGGTGATAGCATTGAACTAGATGGAGAAATAGAATCCGTTACATCAGTATCCGCAGATTCAGAAGAAGCACGCTTTGCTTTGATGATTGAGCAATTCAAAAACGGAAGCGTCTCTGATTCAGAATTTAAAATCCCGACATTTAGACGTACCGAAGTAGGATTGTATGACATTTCGACTATGCCAGAAAAGGCGTGGCAAACGACAGATTTATTCGCTGAATAAGTCTTGAATTTTAGAGATAGCCGCTCGAATGATTTCTTCGCTCGAGTAGGCTACCTCGAACTCAGAGATCTCCGCCACTCCGCCCATTGAAATCCCTGGACGCCTGTATTCCATTTGTGAATTTCGTGTTGTTCGAGCACTGAGGTGAATCGCATCCACACCGATTTGAACAAACTCTAAACAATTTATCGGATTCACGCCACTACCCGCCATAATTTGAATTCGTCCTTTAGAGGCTGCCACTAATTCGGCTAGATTCTCTATTCCATCCAAAGCTTTATTTTTTCCTCCAGAGGTTAATATGCGATTAAACCCAAGCGCTATTAATTCCTCCATCAATTGAATCGGATCTCTGGATACGTCAATTGCTCGGTGGCAAGTCAGCTCCCGCTCACCTGCTATTTCTCGAAACTCTTGCATGAATTCGACATCCAAATCACCATTGGATTTTAGCGCCCCTACCACGATTCCGTGTACCCCTTGCGCAATTAAGGAACGAGCCTCTGCAAGCATTGTTTGCTTTTCGGAGTCGTCGTAAACAAAATCTCCCCCTCTTGGACGCACCATGGCATGAATCTCTAAGGTAGTCATGTTTAACGCTTGCTCCACTAAGCCAGCACTCGGTGTCGTTCCTCCTTCCCAAGGGGAAGCACAAAGTTCCACCCGTTGTGCCCCGGCTCGATCAGCTGCGAGACAAGAAAATAAAGAATAAGCACAGACTTCTACTGAAACAGGGGTAGATGGGAGCATAAAAGCGGGGTTAAATCAAGGTTTTGATAATTAATGAAAATTTAAAAAATAAATCTTTCATAAATACATTTTTATTTTACTTTTGCACTTAGGAAGGGTTTACATTTAAAGAAAACCTCCGTGTATTTTAGAAATAAAAATTAGCTATAAATTATGTATTGGACACTTGAACTTGCCTCCTATTTAGAAGACGCACCTTGGCCAGCGTCAAAAGATGAATTAATTGACTTTGCAATCCGTACGGGATCTCCTTTAGAAGTAGTAGAAAACTTACAAGAATTAGAGGATGATGGTCAACCATTCGAAAGTATTGAAGAAATTTGGCCGGATTATCCGACAAAAGACGACTTCTTCTTTAATGAAGATGAATATTAAAATTAAGAGGCGAAAGCCTCTTTTTTTGTAGCCTTTAGTTTTTTCGCTAAGGATTCATCCCGTAAGGAAACACCCCAGCGTCGTGCCAAAACATCCTCCCATTTCTCCGCCATTTCGTGCTTCTTTAAGTATTCCAATTCGCCGTTAAGATAGGGTTCACCTGGTAATAAGCGATCCGCTCCATAAGCATACACTTCCCCTGCCGCAGACCCATAAAGCTCATTTAGATGTGCGACTATATCATCTGGCACACCATAAGGTAACTCCAATGAAGCGAGAGGGACAAGCGAATGATCTTTCGTCAAACATGGTTTAACTGAAGTGTGTAAAACTTCCTTTTCCAATACATCCATTGTATCGGAAGCCATTACGCGATAAGTTGTCCACTTGCCGCCCATAATACTAACTAGTTTAGACCGCCCGTCCACTTCCACCTCGTGATCGCGCACTAAAGATTTAGTATCCGTATTCATGGCTGAATCGAGCTGGACTTGCAAGAGAGGTCTTTGGCCTACAAATGTGGAACTGATGTCCGCTAAAGATGCCTTCTTGGCTGAATAGCGATTGAAATAAGAGACCAAATACTCCTTTTCCGCCTCCGTTATAACCGGATTATCCGAAAGAATATCGGGGTCATCGGTCGTCCCAACTAGAACTGAACCGCGCCAAGGAATCACAAAAATAACCCGACCGTCATCCGTTTTAGGAATCAATAAGGCGGTTTCTCCTTGCCAAAACTCAATAGGCAATACGATATGTGCCCCTCGACTCACCTTCATTCGAGGTTTCAAACGTGGATTTGCGAGCTCCCGAACTGAGTCCGTAAAAGGCCCAGTGGCATTTACAACCGCTTTCACCGGAATTGTATAAGAAGTATTGGAACATAGGTCCGTAAATAACAATTTCTTTATTTTAAGGCTTTTTTGGCTTAATTCAAATGAATCCAAACGCGCGTAATTCAAAACACACGCACCTAAACGCTCTGCCTCTTTTAAAATAGCTAGAGCATAACGTGCATCATTCAATTGTCCATCATAATACAAAACACCACCTCTCAAATGATGAGATTCAATAGAGGGGAATTCAGTTTGTATTTCTTTTTTACTAAGCCCGCGGCTAGATTTTAGATTCGTACTGCCGGAGATTTTATCATATAACCACATCCCGATTCGATAGTACCAGCGTTCCCAGCGCGTATAACAAGGGGTAAGTAAACCCAATGGATGTGCTAAATGAGGGGCATTTTGAAGTAAGGTCTTGCGCTCGTGCAAGGCTTTATAGACCATTTTGAATTGATGCCAATCCAAATTCCGAACCGCTTGTTCTAAATAGCGCACTCCACCATGTACTAATTTGGTCGATTTAGAGGAAGTTTGGCTAGCAAAATCTCCCTTTTCAATTAACAGCACTTTATATCCACGTAAGATGGCATCCAGCGCAACACCAGCACCTGTCGCACCTCCTCCTATGATACAAATATCAAAAGACTCATGGAGTTTAAGGAGTTGGTCAGGGCGATTAAAGGACATATAGGTTTATTTACCTCAAATTTGAAAAATAAAATGCAAAAGATTCTATTTAAATGGATAAAAATGAAAGAGATTTTATAATTTTGCAGTCCTTTGGCACCTATAACAATCTGCCAAACGAATTAATGACCCTTATGGCAAAGAAAGAAAAAGTAGAATCGATTGAAATTATTGAGAGCCCAGAAGCGCTTCAACAAGAAGTTTCTAAAGTCACTGAATTAGTAGACAAAAATAAATCTAGCGTTGTAACGATCCTTGGAGTTGTAGTTCTAGCTGTTGCAGCTTATTTCGGATACCAATGGTATTCCACTACACAAGACGCAGAAGGCGAGAAAAAATTATACAAAGCGGTTTACGCCTTTGAATCAGATTCTTTAGCAGCTGCAGCAAAAGATTTAGCGAAAGTATCAGATGAATTTGGCGGAAATACACAAAACTTAGCTGATCTATATTTAGGCATTACCTTGTTAAAGCAAGGTAAATTTGATCAGTCAATCGAGAAATTGAAAAACTTCTCTAGCTCGGATTTATTAGTTCAAGCACGTGCTTACTCGTTAATCGGGGATGCATATTCAGAAAAGAAGTCATTCGCTGATGCCATCGATTACTACAAAAAAGCAGCGGAACACAAGCCGAACAAATTCTTTACTCCTACTTATTTGTTAAAATTAGCGAATGCTTACGAAGCAAATAAACAAGTGAAAGAAGCAGTAGATACGTATTCCATCATCGTAGAGAAATACGGGCAATCGGCTGAGTCGATCCCTGCAAAGAAATACAAAGCGATCTTAGAAAGCTCTATCTCTGAATAATTTTTAGAACAGATTATAGGATGAGGGATAAGAGCTTGAGCTTTTATCCCTTGTTTTTTTTAACCCCCTTTTATGTCTTCAGCGTTAAAAAACTTAAGCAATTTTACAACGGATAATTTACCTGATGTTTCGGGTAAAATCTTCGCCATCGTCGTATCTGAATGGAATACCGACGTTACCCACGCCTTGTATACGGGCGCTTACGATACCTTATTGAAGTATGGGGCGAAAGAGGAAAATATTATTAGTGCTAAAGTGCCAGGTAGCTTCGAATTAAGCCTGGGTGCTCAGAAGATGGCGCAGCAGACGAATATCGACGCAGTCATTTGTCTAGGTTGTGTTATTCAGGGCGAAACAAGGCACTTTGATTTCATCTGCCAAGCGGTGGCGGATGGGATTACGAATGTGAGCTTGAAGTTTGACAAGCCGGTAATTTTTGGGGTTTTAACACCTAATACGCAAGATCAAGCGTTGGATCGCGCTGGCGGTAAACATGGAAACAAAGGTGATGAGGCGGCTATAACCGCCATCAAAATGCTAGGAATATAATTCAAGAATATATGCAAGTTTGGAAATTTGGAGGTACCTCCGTAGGAAAACCAGAACGAATGAAGTCTATCCGTCAATTAATTACAGAAGACGGTCAACCGAAAATTGTTGTACTCTCTGCCCTTTCCGGAAGTACGAATACCTTGCTTTCTATTTCAGAGTCGCTAATTGCAGGGAATCAGACAGAAGCGAAGGCGAAATCAAATGAATTGCGTGCCCATTACGATCAATTCCTAACCGAATTGTATAGCACTCCTGCTGGTCTTGGTCAGGGTCAAGCGATTGTGGCGAAAGAGTTTGCTTTTATTGATAGCCTTATCGCGACTTCGCCTTACACGGTGAAGCAAGAAAAGGAAATGGTGGCTTTAGGCGAATTGCTTTCTACTCAAATTTTCGAAGCATTTTTGCAAGAAGAGGGCATCAGCTCAACTTTATTGCCTGCTTTAGATTTTATGGTAATTGACGAGGATAATGAGCCAATATTATCAGTCATTGAACAAAAATTAACCACAGTACTTGCTCCGGTGAGAGAGAAGCAAATATTCGTCACACAAGGCTTTATCTGCCGTAACCCAGCTGGGGAAGTTGATAACTTGAAACGTGGTGGATCGGATTACACAGCATCACTTATTGGAGGTGCTATTCAGGCGGAGGAAGTTCAGATTTGGACAGACATCGATGGAATGCACAATAACGATCCGCGTATCGTGAAGAACACCTTCCCTATTCGCGAGCTTTCGTTTGCTGAGGCGGCTGAATTGGCTTATTTTGGCGCAAAAATTCTACACCCGAGCACCATTACTCCGGCGAAATTAAAAGGTGTTCCCGTTCGCTTGAAAAACACGATGGAGCCTAGTGCTTTTGGGACCTTAATTTCAGAAAAATCCACTGACATAGAGATTAAAGCCATCGCTGCAAAAGATAATATAACAGCGATTTATATTCATTCGACGCGAATGTTGAACGCCTATGGCTTCTTGAAACGCGTATTTGAGGTCTTTGAAAAATACAAAACGCCGGTAGACATGATCACAACTTCAGAGGTTTCTGTCAGTGTGACCATCGATCAAACCACGCATTTAGATGCGATTATGAGTGAGTTACGCGAGTTCGCTGAATTGGAAGATCCAGACATGAACCAGGTGATTATCTGCATTGTCGGTAATTTCTGGGCGGACAAAGAAGGCATTGCCATTAAAGTAATCAATGCGGTTAAAAACATTCCTATTCGAATGATATCATACGGCGCATCAGAGCACAACATTTCATTACTTGTCGATGCTTCGCACAAAAACGATGCATTAAACGCATTAAACGAAGGACTTTTTTAAAAACCGAGCTATGTTAACCTTACCTTTTATTCGCGCGAATCAAGAAACCACGATCGCCGGTTTACAAAAGAAGCATGTTGCGAATGCAGCGGAAATAGTTGCGAAATTGATCGCTCAAGACGACCAACGCAAAGCACTTTTACAGCAAGCCGAATCCGCTTTAGAGAAATCGAATGCGGCGGCGAAAGAAATCGGGGCTTTAATGCAATCCGGCCAAAAAGAATTAGCCGAAGGCAAGCGTACTGAAACTTCTGCCTTAAAAGCATCGATTAAGGAGATGGAAGAGGCTGCTAAAGCCGCAGAAAAAGAATTGACTGATTTATTAGTCACTCTGCCTAACCTACCTCATAGCTCTGTACCACAAGGAAAAACGGCGGATGACAATGAGGTCGTTTTGACCTGGGGTTCACTACCTGAGCTACCTGCTGATGCACAGCCTCACTGGGATTTAATCAAGAAATACGATATCATCGATTTTGATTTAGGAAATAAGATTACGGGTGCCGGCTTCCCTGTTTACAAGGGAAAAGGGGCCCGTTTGCAACGCGCATTGATTAATTTCTTCTTGGATGAAGCGATCAAAGCGGGTTATTATGAGATTCAACCACCTATCTTGATCAATGAAGATTCGGGTTTTGGAACAGGACAATTGCCTGATAAAGAGGGCCAAATGTATGTCACGAAAGAAGAAGGTTTATTCTTAATTCCTACGGCTGAGGTGCCTATCACGAACTTATACCGGGATGTCATCGTCAATGAGAAAGAATTACCGATTAAAAATGTGGGCCATACGCCATGTTTCCGTCGCGAAGCTGGTTCTTGGGGGGCACACGTGCGTGGCTTAAACCGCTTGCATCAATTTGACAAGATCGAAATTGTTCAAATCCATAAGCCAGAAAATTCTTATGCTGCGCTAGAGGAGATGTCTTTGCACGTGCAAGGATTACTTCAAAAACTAGGCTTGCACTACCGTGTCCTGCGTTTATGTGGTGGAGATATGGGATTTGCATCGGCTTTAACGTATGATATGGAAGCCTGGTCAGGTGCACAAAACCGTTGGTTAGAAGTAAGCTCCGTAAGTAATTTTGAAACTTTTCAAGCGAACCGCTTGAAGTTGAGAACAAAAATCGATGGAAAATCGATTTTGTGTCATACGTTGAACGGATCTGCGCTTGCGCTTCCACGCATTGTGGCCTCTATTTTAGAAAACAACCAAGGTCCAGATGGAATCAAGATTCCAGAAGTTCTAGTTCCTTATACGGGCTTTACACACATCAACTAAAGCCCTTCTACACTCAATCGAAAGCCCTCGCCGTGCAGATTCAAAAGCTGAACGCGAGGGTCTTCTTTTAGCATCTTACGTAGCTTGGTCATATATACATCCATACTTCTGGCATTGAAATAGGTATCATCCCCCCAAATCAATTTCAATGCATAACTGCGACTCACCGGACGACCCAGATTCTCGCACAAAAGCTTCATTAATTCGTTCTCTTTTGGCGTAAACTTCAATTCAGTATCACCGATACATAAGCGCATTTTGCCCGGAGTATAAGTATAATTTCCTAAGGCTATTTCATCTGCTAAACTAGGCACAGACTTATCCGAATGGCTTCTGCGTAAAATGGCTTCCATCCGCGCGACTAAAACCTCCATGGAGAATGGCTTAGTCAAATAATCATCGGCCCCTACTTTAAAACCTTGCAAAGTGTCCTCTTCCATCGACTTCGCCGTTAGGAAAATGATGGGTACTTGTTGGTGGTTAGCCCGTATGTCTTTGGCCAAAGAAAAACCATCTTTCTTAGGCATCATCACATCTAAAAGACACAAATCAAAGGAGCCTTTCACGAATAAATCCAACGCTTCGTCTCCATTTTGTGCCCAAGAAACAAGGTATCCCTTCTTCTTCAAGAATTCAGTTAACAATAATCCCAAATTCGGATCATCCTCTGCGACTAATATTTCAGGCGTCTTTGACATAGGGCAAATAAATTTCAAATGTACTTCCTTCTCCTAATTTACTTTTTACGGTCACTTTCCCTTCGTGGGCTTCGACTATTTTCCTTACATAGCTTAGTCCTAAACCGAAGCCTTTCACATTGTGTACATTACCAGTAGGCACCCGGTAAAAGGCATCAAAAATATTATTAAGCGCTTCTTTCGGCATGCCCATTCCATGATCTTTTACAGCTATTAAAATGCCTTGATCCTGCGGACGGGCCTCTATTTCGACTTGAGGATTGGAGGGGCTATACTTGACTGCATTATCTAATAAATTATTTAATACATTGGAAATATGTACCTCATCGAGTGAAATAGAGGCTGGTAAATCCGCTAAATGTAAGATTAAGCTACCATTTACAGAATCAAGCAATGGCCCATTTATCTCCGCTACATGATGTATTAAGGCTGACAAATCTACAGACTTGCGTTTGAGCGTGATCTCTTCTCGTTCCATTTGGGCTGTCTGCAGAACGCGTTCCACCTGCTGTCCTAAGCGGGTATTCTCTTCTTTAATAATGCCCAAATAACGCAACATCGATTCATTTTTACTCGGCTTCAATTCCTCTTGTAACAACTGAGTAGCTAAGGAAATCGAGGTGATAGGCGTCTTAAACTCGTGCGTCATATTATTGATGAAATCATTCTTCACTGTGGCCAGTTTCTTCTGTCTCAAAATAGTCAAAACTGCAAAATAAAAACAGCCGATCATCACGAGCAATAATAAACCTGACCCAGCTAAGCTAAGACCCATCGTTTGCCAAATAAAGGCAGCACTATCTGGAAAATAAATTTTCAAGACGTTTTTAGATGGATGAAGATCATTTGGAAATAAATCCGCTTCAAATACTTTCTTTTGGTCCTTAATTTCTGGAGATGAAGTGTAAATCCATGATTTAGGCGAATTTTGAATGCCAAAAGAATAGTCTAGTGCAACTCCTTTATCATGCAATTCTTTTTGAATCAAACTATCTAAGTAGGCTGGTTGGAGACGTTGTAGAATCGGCCTTTCCTTGAATAAAAAGTCAGAAAACACCTCTTTCGCCAGCTGAGTTTTCTTCAAAACCTTCTCTAAATCTGCCCGCTCAGATTTCTCTTTTTCCAATTTTTTTAATGACTGAGAATTTTTATCTTCTTGACTCGGATTCTGACGATCAGGTCGACGTCTCATTTTTAGCAGCGCTTTCATTTGTTCCCGTTTAAACATCCGATTCATAGCTGCCTGTGCCTTTAAGCGTTGACGCATTTCTTCCGGATCCTCATCCACTGTATATTCTTCCGTTACCTCAGCCAATTGCCCATTGGGTAACATAAATGATTTCTGAACAAATACGACTTGTTGTTGGGGAGGTAACAGGATAGGATGCTCTTCCGCAGAGGCACTTTCTGTCACTGGAGAGGGAATAGCCTTCTTTTTAGGTTTAACGGGAGGATTTGCAGCAATGGCATCAAGCCTTTTTTGACGTTCAGCAATGACTAAAATTTCCTGCTTTTCTAGTTTTCTTACTACTTGCTCAAGACTATTACGGACGTCTTTAGCAAAATTCTCCTGCTTCGTCTCTAACATAAAACGCAACCAATAGGCTTGAAACCCAATTAATCCTAATAGGGCAAAAGACATCAAGGCAATCAATAAGCGAATTTTACGTTTCGACATAGGGTCAATAATTGAATGCAAATGTAAGAGATAAAAAGCAGCCACTCATCACATTAACACTCTTTAACATTTTCAATACAAAGCCTTTTAGTAAGTTTGCACCGGATCAAAAACCAAATTTCATGAAATACCTATTCATTACCGCTTTAGCCGTTTGCATGTCAACAACCGCTTTTGCACAAGAAAAGAAAGAAGCTACTGTTAAAATTGTTATCAATGAAAACGGTAAAGAACGCGTCATTGAGAAAAAATTCAGTGATTTAGATCAAGCAGATGCCGAGCTGAAAAAGATGTCAGATTCACTTGACATTAATGTAACGGCTTCTGGTGGAAAGAAGAAAATCATTCGCGTTGATGTAAATAAATCTCATTCAACGATTTCAGACCAGCCAGGCAATGTCATCATCGAAAGAATCGAAGGAGGACCTCAGGGTGGTGCTGACAAGCGCGTGATTATTCGTAAAGGTGGACCAGGAATGGCCCCTAATGCTCCGGGAGCCCATGGAAATGAGCCTAAAGTGATGATCTTTCGAGGAGAAGGTGGACCAGAAGGAATGCCGAAGGAATTCTCCTTTGAAATGGATGGCCGAATGGGCGAAAGAGGGATGAAGTTAAAAGGCTTACAGAAATTGATGAAAGAAAATGGATCTAAAACTATCCAAGGTCTTTCAGGAAAACAAAATCAACCATTTAATGGCAAATTAAATGTTCGTTTTAAAGCTCCTGCAAAAGGAAATGTAACGATTGCAGTTTCTGATGTAAATGGAAAAGAAATCGCAACTGAAACTGTGAAAGATTTCCAAGGCGACTATTTAGGTCAAATTGACTTAAAGAAAGCCGGTGCTGGAATTTATTTCTTACGCGTTACGCAAGGAAACGACGGCGCTGTTAGAAGAGTAGAAGTAAAATAATCCGCTTAAGGTTTGAAAATGAAAAAGCCTGGAGATTTATTTCCAGGCTTTTTCTATTTTATTACTTGCCCATGTTGTAAAGGACAAAGGCATAAGAGTCAGCCGTCAATTCAATCAACTTCGCTGTGTTCGAAGAACCGTGACCACTATTCGTATCGATCCGAATAATCATGGGCTTAGCAGCTGTATTTTTCTCTTGAAGTGTTGCTGCATATTTGAAGGAGTGAGCTGGTACCACGCGGTCATCGTGATCTGAAGTGAAGACCATCGTGGCAGGGTAATTCATTGCCTTAATATTATGTAAAGGGGAATAAGCATGTAATGCTTTGAACTCATCTGCATTATCGCTGCTACCATAATCTGCAACCCAGTTCCAACCAATGGTGAATTTTTGGAAACGTAACATATCCATCACACCGACACCTGGCAATGCTGCCGCAAATAAATCTGGACGCTGGTTAATTGCTGCACCCACTAATAAGCCCCCATTTGAACGACCTGAGGCTGCTAAATAGGCAGGTGAAGTGTATTTTTCGCGAATCAAATATTCTGCACCTGCTATGAAATCGTCAAACACATTTTGCTTTTTCAATTTCATACCCGCTTCGTGCCATTTCTCACCATACTCACTACCACCCCTTAAATTCGCCACTACATAGATACCTCCTTTTTCTAACCAAGGAATCAAACTCGCAGAAAATGAAGGAGTAGAACTGATATTGAATCCGCCGTAACCATACAGAATCGTCGGATTTTTGCCGTTCATCTGAATCCCCTTTTTGCTCACAATGAACATAGGTACTTGGGTGCCGTCTTTCGACGGATAGAATTTTTGAATAACGGTATAATCCGATGGATCGAAAGCTAACGTAGGTTTTTGGAAAACAGTTGAAGCGTTTGTCGCTAAATCATAGCGGTAAATCGTAGGAGGGAAATTGAACGAAGAATACGTGTAGAAAGTAAATTTATCCTCCTTCTCTCCGCCAAATCCACCGGCATTTCCTAAACCAGGTAAACTAACCGAACCCAATTCTTTACCGTTGTAATCATAGCTAATTACTCGAGACGTCACATCCTTCAAATAGTTTAAGAATAACCGCTTACCCACCGTGTTTACCCCTTGTAAAGGCTCCGGCTTTTCAGTAACAATGGTGTTCCAATTTGCCTTTTCTGGACGCATCGGATCCACGCGGACAATTTTCTTGTTCGGTGCTCCTTCATTGGTTTCTAAAATCAACACATCGCCATCGTTATCAATGACGCTAAACTCAAATTTCCCTGGCTCCGAAACGACTGGCTTAAACGCTGTTTCCTTTTTAGCAGCATCCAAGACCCAAAGTGCATTACCATCTAAGCCTTTACCGCGATCCGAAATCGTTAAGAACGCAAAGCGCTCATCATCCGATGTACTCACCGTGTGGAAGCGTTGCGGGTTTTTAGGATCCTCATAAATCAATTTATCCTGTGATTGCGGGGTGCCAACTGTATGAAACCATACTTGGTGGTTCTCGTTTTTCGTGCTCAACTCTTTTCCCTTTCCTGGGTCTGGATAGCGCGAGTAATAGAAGCCATTGCCTTTCCATGCCACACCGCTTACCTTAACCCAACTCAACTCATCTGCTAGGTTTTTACCCGTATCCATGTCACGTACATAATACGTTTGCCAGTCACTGCCACTCAGACTTAAACCTACACAGGCATATTTGCCTGTTTTGTTTAAAGAGAATACCGTTAGACGAGTTGTGCCGTCTTTAGATAAGGTGTTTGGATCGATAACCTGCTCTGGTTTTCCGTTTAAGCCTTTTTGACGATAAAGAACCGATTGATTCTGCAATCCAGAATTCTTATAGAAATAATACCATTCGCCTTTGCGAGATGGTGCAGAGATTTTCTCGTAATTACTAAGCGCTTCTATACGCTTTTTGAACTCCTCGCGAAGTGGGATTTGGTTTAAATAGCCAAAACTCACTTCATTTTGAGCCTTCACCCATGCTTTTGTTTCTTCACTATTGTCGTCTTCTAACCAGCGATATGGATCCGCCACTTGCGTTCCATGGTAGTTGTCGATGTGATCGATTTTCTTTGTTTGAGGGTATTTCATTTGAGCCAAAGCAGACACAGAAACAAGCATCATTCCTGCGATGAATAATTTTCTTTTTAACATAGGTGTAGATTAAAATAAAGATCCCGTTTCGGCTCTTGGAGCAATCCCCACATGGCGATATGCTTTTTCGGTAGCCTCACGACCTCGAGAGGTACGTTTCAAGAATCCTTCTTGTATTAAAAATGGTTCATATACTTCTTCAATGGTTTCAGCCTCCTCGCCACAAGCCGTAGCAATCGTGGTCAAGCCGACAGGACCACCTTTGAATTTCTCAATAATGGTTAATAGAATGCGGTTATCCATCTCGTCTAAACCGTTTTGGTCTACATCGAGCGCATTTAACGCAATCTCTGCGATCTTCACATCGATGGATCCGTCCCCTTTCATTTGAGCGAAGTCGCGCGTACGACGCAATAAATTATTCGCAATACGCGGCGTACCGCGCGAACGTCTGGCGATTTCATAGGCCCCAGATTCATCAATAGGCATTTCTAATATAGCAGCAGAACGCTTCACGATTTTAGTCAATAAAGCCGCGTCATAATATTCTAACCTCGCATTAATCCCAAAACGCGCACGCAAGGGAGAAGTCAAAAGACCGGCTCTTGTCGTAGCCCCAATTAAAGTAAAGGGATTCAAACCTATCTGAATACTACGCGCATTCGGACCAGAATCTAACATAATATCAATCTTGTAATCCTCCATAGCGGAATACAAATATTCCTCAACGATCGGATTCAAACGGTGAATTTCATCAATAAATAAAACGTCGTATGGCTGCAAATTCGTCAACAAACCCGCTAAATCGGACGGTTTA
>JBILCC010000026.1:0-18233 GCA_044353355.1 Aquirufa sp. | reverse complement strand
TCGCCATAAACAAGGCTAGCTAGAATCGAAACCTGAACAGGAGTCAATCCCAATTTCTGCGCATCTGCTTTTCTTTTATCCGTCCAAAACTTCTCATAAGCCCTGTTCATTTTACCTAAAAACTCTGGAAATGTAGTGGTCCAATTTACCTCATACGTATTCGGAACAAAAATAGCTGGACTTGTTTCGGCTGTAAAACCCCATTTTTGCATTAATTCTGAGGAATCCAAAACAGCATAAATGGCTGCTGAATCATAATCGGTTTGATGCGCTATGCGCCCTGCAATATCTTCTTTTAATCTGAAGTTATTAATAACCACTTTATAGGCATCTTGACGCCCATTCCTTAGTTTTCGTAATAATTCCCAGTTACCCATTTCACTATGTATTACATAGCGACCAGGACGTACTTTCTCTGGATAGTTTAACACCTTCGCCAAAAATCGAAAGCTTAATTGATCACGCACCAAATCGTGTTTTTTTAATGTATCCAAAACCGTTTCATAGGTAGCATTAACAGGAATGAATAACTCAAACGATTGTTTGGCTTCTACTCTAAAATTAGGAGTTTTGAAAACCTGCCAAACATAGTAAGAAAACATGGCTGACACCAAACTGAAAACTAAAATAAAAATCTTGATACGCTTATTCTTAACCATGTTAATCTAATTTGAAATCTAAGTTAAAACGAGAGGCTAAAGATTTTAAATCCTCAACCACAGGAACTAATAAGGGAATTCCCTCCACACGGCGAATCGCTTCTAATTCACGTTCAGGATCACCAGGAATGAGGACTTGCTTACCTTCCACAGCTTTTGCAGATCTAAAACGACGAATCCATTTATCCATATCTTTTGTGAAATCTTCAGCTGGCCTAAAGGCATCTATACGCATTGCTCCTAAAAAATGCCCCGTTCCATTACCCACTGTCTCACATGCCTGCATAAATCCTGCTGTCGCAAATGG
Source organism: Aquirufa sp. (assembly GCA_044353355.1). GTDB lineage: Bacteria > Bacteroidota > Bacteroidia > Cytophagales > Spirosomataceae > Aquirufa. The sequence goes on along the minus strand of JBILCC010000026.1, from coordinate 17,267 downwards.
AGGCACCCAAGGGCCAAAATTAGCTCCAGACAAAACACCAGACAAGATATCAACAATAGCACCCAACCCATACCCTTTATGTGACCCATGTTCTCTATCGCCACCTAAAGGCAATAAGGCGCCACCATTTTTAATCGCAAAAGCATCATTGCAAGGATCCCCATTCGCATCCTGCACCCAGCCCTCTGGTGTATCTAAACCCTTTCGTTGAAGTATTTCTAATTTACCATAAGCTACTGCCGTGGAAGCAAAATCTGCCACAAAAGCTGGTTCTTCATTGGCCGGAATAGCCACTGCAATCGGATTTGTTCCAAGTAATTTCTCCTTAGAGAAGGTAGGAGTAACCAGAGGAGCAGCATGTGTCATTGCCCAACCAATCATTTGAGAAGGAAGGGCTTTCATTGCGTGATATCCAGCAATACCGAAGTGATTCGAATTCTGAACAGCTACCCAACCTGTACCTGCCAAAGTCGCTTTTTCACAGGCAATTTCCATAGCCTTGGGTGCCACTATGAGGCCTAAACCACGATCTCCATCTAGAGTAGCAGTGGAAGGCGTCTCATATAAAACTTTTACCTGCGGTTTTGTGTTTAATCTACCGTTATCGAAAAGTCGAACATATCCTGCTAAACGAGCGACGCCATGAGAATCAATTCCTCTTGCGTCAGCAGATACAAGAACATCTGAAGCTAGGTATGCTTCTTCTTCGCTACAACCGATGGCCGTAAAAACAGAAGCGACATATTTTTTTAATAAGTTATAATCTGCCTGCATAGTGTAAAATAAACCACAAAGATAATTAGAACTATTGGTAATAATATTGCCAAAATGCACCTAAATTTGAACCATTAATTCATCAACCCTATGAACATTTTAACATCCGCCTGGTTTTGGCTATTAATCATTTTATTACTTGTTATTATTCGTGACGTATTTATTCAAAAAAGTCACACCATCACACACAATTTCCCCATCGTAGGACATTTCAGGTATTGGCTTGAGCGTATAGGTCCAGAAATAAGGCAATATATCGTTGCAAATAACCGAGAAGAATTACCATTTAACCGCCAAGAACGCTCTTGGATTTATGCCTCTTCAAAGAATGAAAATAACTTACAAGGCTTTGGAACAGATCAAGACTTTAGCTCACCGGGCTATATTTTCATTAAAAATGCGATGATGGGATATAATCCATCTAAAGAGCATTTATACCACAAGAACCCAGGTGTATTACCAGCTGCAAAAGTCATAGGCGCATATCACAAAAGAGCTAAACCATATCGACCTTATTCCATTGTTAATATTTCGGGTATGTCATATGGTTCTTTATCTGCCAAGGCAGTTGAATCTTTAAATAAAGGAGCATTAATTGCCGGTTGCTATCATAATACTGGTGAAGGTTCATTATCACCTTACCATCAAAACGGTGCGGATGTCATGTTGAACATTGGGACTGCCTATTTCGGAGTTAGAGAATTAAATGGGCGCTTTTCTATGGAAAAACTAAAACAAAAGGTCGCTGAAAACCCATGTATTAAGGCAATCGAATTAAAACTTTCCCAAGGGGCGAAACCAGGAAAAGGCGGAATGCTACCTAAATCCAAAATCAATAAAGAAATTGCAGATATTCGTCATATACCGATGGGACAAGATGCCATGTCGCCTGCCTTTCATTCAGAATTTTCTACTGTTCCTGAAATGGTTGAATTTATAGAAGCTATGGCCACAGAAACTGGTTTGCCAGTGGGCGTAAAATCTGCTATAGGCAAATTAGAGCAATGGGAAGAATTAGCTTCCTACATGGAAAAACATGGTAAAGGGCCTGATTTCATTACCATTGATGGAGGTGAAGGAGGTACTGGTGCAGCACCTCATGCTTTCGCAGACCACGTTTCAATGCCCTTCACTTTTGCCTTTGCTAAAGTTTACCAGATTTTCCAACGTCATAATTTAACGGACAAAATCTTCTTTATTGCTTCAGGAAAGTTAGGGTTCCCAGAGAAATCATTAATGGCTTTCGCTATGGGAGCAGATAGTATTCATATCGCCCGAGAAGCAATGATGTCCATTGGGTGTATTCAGGCGCAGAAATGCCATACAAATCACTGTCCTACCGGTATAGCAACATCCAACAAGTGGTTACAAGCAGGTATTGATGTAACGTTGAAAAGTGAACGCTACTACCGGTACCATTATACACTCGTTAAAGAGATCGCAGAAATCACGCATGCTTGTGGATATGAACATCCTGCTCAAATGACAATGGATGATATCGAATGGTCCATGGGAGACAATAACCGAACGATGGCACTTTCGAAGGCTTTAGGATATTCTAAAACGGAAATAAATTATCCTGGATTAGAAGAATTAGTCAAATGTCCGCATTTAGGTGGTCTAAATGCAAGAAAACGGCTATCTTTGTAAAATGTTATCAATATCCAATTTAAACTTCTATTTCGGAAGTCGCGCCTTATACGAAGGAGCAAGTTTACACATAAAGCCTAAAACTAAAATCGGTTTAATCGGTGCCAATGGAACCGGTAAATCTACTTTATTGCGCCTAATTTCTGGAGAATATACGCCAGATGGAGGAACAATTTCTAAGTCAGGCGATTGCACAATCGGGTTCCTGAATCAAGATCTATTGTCTTATCAAACGGATGATAGCATTTTGAATGTGGCCATGCAGGCCTTTGAAAAACAGTTAGAATTACAAAAAGATATCGATGCAGTGCTTCATAAAATGGAAACAAATTATGAAGACAAAGACATCGATGTACTAGCTAAACTTCAAGAGGATTTTGAACGTTTGGATGGATATACGATTCAATCGCGCACAGAAGAAATTTTAGAAGGTTTAGGTTTTAGTACGGATGATTTACAGAGACCTTTGAAATTATTTTCAGGAGGTTGGAGAATGCGTGTCATGTTAGCGAAGTTATTACTTCAAAAACCAGCCTTACTCCTACTGGATGAGCCGACTAACCACTTAGACTTACCGTCCATCGAATGGGTTGAAAAGTACATCCACGATTACGAGGGTTCGATTGTTGTCGTATCCCATGATCGTTATTTCTTAGATCGAACGATTGATAACATTGCCGAGGTTTCTGGCGCAAAAATTACCTTATATCCCGGTAACTATTCTTTCTATATGGAAGAAAAAGCCCTTCGCAATGAGATTCAAAAAGGAGCATTCGAGAACCAACAATCTCAGATTCGCCAAACAGAGCGCTTTATCGAACGCTTTAAGGCCAAAGCTTCGAAAGCCAGACAGGTACAATCCAGAGTAAAAGCGTTAGATAAAATCGACATCATAGATGATGTCATTGACGAAAAGGCAAAAGTTAATTTCAAATTTAACTTCGGTACTGAGCCTGGAAGATTTATATTGTTTTTAGAACATATTTCCAAAGCGTTTGGAGAGAAAGTGATCTTAAAAAATACATCAGCTACTATAAACCGCGGTGATAAAATTGCTTTAATCGGTGCAAACGGAAAAGGTAAATCCACTTTATTACGCATCATTTCAGGTACAGAACAAATCGAAGGTGAAAGAAGAACAGGTCACAACGTGATCGAATCATTCTTTGCACAACACCAATTAGAGAGTTTAACCGTAGAAAATACGTTAATAGATGAATTGAAGGGCACTGGGACAACGAAGACCGAGATGGAATTACGTTCTGTTTTAGGCTGTTTCTTGTTCTCAGGAGAAGAAGTATTCAAAAAAATCAAGGTACTTTCTGGGGGAGAAAAGTCTCGTGTAGCTTTAGCTAAAGTATTAATATCTGAAGCAAATTTCCTTCTACTCGATGAGCCTACCAATCACTTGGATATGCAATCGGTGAATATCCTAATTCAAGCTTTACAACAATATGAGGGAACCTATGTTGTTGTATCCCACGATCGATATTTCGTTAGTAATATAGCCAATAAGATTTGGTACATTGAAGATCATGAAATCAAGGAATACCCTGGTTCTTTTGATGAATACGAGACCTGGATGTCTACAAGAGAAACAGCTAAACCCGTTTCTTTGAAGGCAGCTTTGAAAGCTAAACCAGAGTTAGCTCCAGTGGAAGCTAAATCCCCTAACCAAGCCAAACAAATCGAAAAGCTTGAGGCCGAAATAATGGAAAATGAAAATCGCATCGCCACAATTGAAGCCCAAATGGTAGATTTAGCTAATCAAGCTGATTACGAAGGCCTAAAACAATTAGAAGTGTCTTTAGCAACTGAAAAGAATAATTTACAGGCGATCACTGCTGCTTGGGAAGCATTAATTTAATCCTTATGAAGACCTATATCTCGCTTTTGCTTTTTCTAGGTCTTCCATTAACAATTTTATCCCAAATAGCATCCCGAATTCACCATTCGAATATTCAAACAGCTTTTATTCAAACACCGGAAAAGTACATTCATCCCAATGTAGTCCTAAACCTTGGGTCAGAAAATTCAGCTTCCTTAAAATTTGATGATTTGGGGCTTAATTATCCTTCCTATTATTTCAGAATAATACATTGTCAGTCTAACTGGAAGCCTTCCCCTTTATCTGAAATTGAATATTTGACAGATTTTAATGATATTCCGCTGAGAAACCCGGAATCATCTCTAGGAACTAAGGTCCCATACTTGCATTATACCGTACCCATTCCTAGTCTAAAAGTAAGTGGGAATTACGTTGCGATGGTCTACAATAAACGAAATAAGAACGACACGGTTCTGTGTGTCAGATTCTCTGTAGCAGAACAGCTGGTGAAAGTGCAAACATCTATTTCCTTTGCCAAAACAAATGCCTTACGCTCCAGCCACCAAACTATTGATTTTAAATTAACTATTCCTCCAAGTTTAAACTACGCAGGTGACGAACAATTAAGCATACAAATCCGTCAGAACCATCAATCTCAAAATCTTTTACATCATCTGCCCACAGGACAATTCAATCTTCAAGAAAATAGCCTCTCCTTTCCATTTTTCGGTCAAGAAAATGCATTTACTGGCTCTAATGAGTTTAGGCTCATAGATTTGCGTAGCTCGCAACAGAAACTTTCATTTGTCGACCAAATTATAACAAGCGAGAAAATTAACTTAATTAATACACAAGTAGAACAACCACAAGGATTATACCCATATATTCAGCGAAATGATTTGAATGGTTCCTATGTAATAGAATCCTACGAAAATCGAGAAAATCCATTGCAAGCAGATTATGTACAATGCGCTTTTCGTTTAAAAAATAACGATAATTTAGAGGAAATCTATGTTGTAGGTGGATTTAATGACTATTCACTTTCTTCAAGAATGCTGTATAATCCCACTTCAGGATTATTTGAAAACAAACAAATATTAAAGCAAGGGATTTACAACTACCAGTTTAGAAGCAAAAATCCCCCTAATTCAACATTAGAAGGAAATTACGCTCAAACCGAAAACCTTTATGAGGTTCTCATTTATTATCAGAAGCCAGGCACAAGATATGACGCGCTGGTGGGGTATAGCTCAGTTGTCAGTGGACAGTAGGCAGTAGTCAGTATCCAGTAGTTAGTGGGTAATTGATAGTCACTACTCCTTAGACGTTAAAGCGGAAGTGCATAATATCTCCATCCTGAACCACATACTCCTTACCTTCTACGCTTAATTTTCCAGCTTCCTTACATCCAGCCTCTGTTTTATATGCGACATAGTCCGCTAATTTAATAACCTCAGCACGAATAAACCCACGCTCAAAGTCTGTATGTATCACACCGGCAGCTGCAGGAGCCTTCCATCCTTTTTGAATAGTCCATGCACGTACTTCTTGAACTCCAGCAGTGAAATAAGTAATTAGATTTAACAAATGATAAGAACTACGAATTAATTTATCTAAACCAGATTCCTTTAAACCATATTCTTCTAAGAACATGGCACGATCATCCAAATCTTCCATCTCTGCAATTTGAGCCTCTAAAGCAGCACAAACAACAACCACTTCCGCATTTTCAGAAGCGATATTTGCTTTCAACTGATCTACATACTGATTTCCACCAGCAGCAATAGAAGCTTCATCAACATTAGCCACATAAATAACTGGCTTATCAGTTAACAGATATAAATCACCAATAGCTGTTTGACGAAGTTCATCATCCATCACTACGGTACGAGCTGATTTACCTTCTTCTAATGTTTTTTTAAACTGTTGCAAAGCTGCTAATTCAGCTTTTGCCTTTGCATCTCCAGCCTTAGCCGCTCTTTCAGTTTTAGAAATTTTCTTATCTACAGAATCTAAATCTTTGATTTGCAATTCTAAATCAATAATCTCTTTATCGCTTATTGGATTCACACGCCCTTCTACGTGAACAATATTTTCATCTTCAAAACAACGTACGACATGTATAATCGCATCAACTTCCCGGATATTGGCTAAGAATTTGTTCCCCAAACCTGCCCCAGTTGAAGCCCCCTTAACTAAACCCGCAATGTCAGTAAATTCAATTACAGTAGGCAAAATGCGGTTTGGATTAACTAATTCAGCTAATACATTCAAACGATTATCCGGAACTGTTACTATCCCTACATTGGGCTCAATCGTACAAAAAGGATAATTGGCTGCTTCTGCCTTATTAGAAGAAATAGCACTAAATAAAGTTGATTTACCTACGTTAGGCAATCCGACAATTCCACAAGTTAATCCCATAGTAATTTTAAAAATGAAAGCACAAAAGTACGGCTAAAAATCAAAAAGCCCCTGATTTCTCAGAGGCTTTTTCGAATATTTTAAAGAATATTACTCCCATTTCAATTCACTGTTACCAAACTCATCTTCATCACGATTAAAGGAAGAAAAATCAACATCTGGCATTAACTCCGTCTTTACATGATTTACTGCCTCATTCAACCCTTCAATAAATTTATCAAAATCTTCTTTGTATAAAAACATCTTGTGTTTCTCATAAACAAATCCATCTTCTTTTTGGTGACGACGACTTTCTGTTATTGTTATGTAATAATCCTGAGAACGGGTCGACTTAACATCAAAAAAATACGTTCTCTTTCCTGCCCTAATACGTTTAGAAAATAATTCTTCTCTATCTCTTTCTTCCACTGGTAGTTAAATTATGGTTTCACAATGTGTAAATCTACTATTTATTCTCTTTCACTCAAAAAAAAATACTAGAATTAAGTAAAGCACAAAAATGCCTGATTTTTAATTCCCAATTTAAACCTACATCTTTACTATCATCATCTAACCTCTTTAATGATAAAAATACCATCAATAGTTCTATTGATATGCTCATTTTTATCCCTAAATGCTTTTTCACAAGATTTAGGATATGAAAAAATAGGAATAGCCTCCTTTTATGCTAACTCCTTTTATGGTAAAAAAACAGCTAGTGGGGAGCGCTTAAAAAAAACAGCCTTAACCGCCGCTCACAAAAAATTCCCATTTAATACCTTAGTTGAAGTCACAAATCTTGCTAATCGCAGAAGTGTAATCGTACGAATAAACGATCGTGGGCCTTATCGAAAAGGCCGTGTGATAGACCTTTCAGAAACAGCTGCCAAAAAACTAAACTTAAAGAAAATAGGTCTAGTAAGGGTAAAGATTAAAATAGTAGGTTTTGAGAATGAATTAATGCTTATCCCCTACCAAAAACTTTCTTTAGAGAGTAACCCTAAATTTAGCCGAAACTTCTATCAAAAATCCAGGTTGAAATACAAGACGCATTATAAGATGAAGAAAAATGTAAAGCACAAAAAATACATCAATAAAAAATATAGTAAACGATAGTTCTACTGACGTTTACTTTCTAAATATTGAATAAAATCTTTTAAATTTTCCACGGGAATACGCTTCCCTACAATCTTTTTTTGTTGATCTAATACATAAACAACTGGGGTAGAATAGACGTCAAAAGTATTTCTAAAATCAGTATAGAATTCTTCTTTACCCGTTCTAGGGTTTAAATGAATATCAATCCCATTAATCCATGAACTTGTTTTGAATTCTGAGATAAATTTCTTCCAAGATACCTTATCACGTACAATTGAACTTCCTACAACTCCTATATTTTTTGACTTAAAATAATCGTTCAAAGCAAGGAGTTTAGGCGTTTCTACCTTACAATGACTACATTCAGGATCATAGATAAAAACGACAGTGTATTTATAAGGTAATGCGGCTATATTAATTTCTTTTCCTACTACATCCGTCAAATGCATTTTGGGAAAAGACTTTCCTAAAAGTAGGGGTTTAACAATTGCAATTCTTTCTTTCATTCTCCTCACGGTACTAGTATCCCATAAAGCAGGCTCGCCTATGTAATATTTCTCTGCTAAATGAACAAAAGCTCCATCCGTTCCTAAAATCGGATTATTTTCATAGGTGCTAGCAATTTTATAAACTATATAACGACGGACTTCGGTGTCTGTAGCTTTGGCTAAAATCCAATCCGAATCGATGGCAATAGAATCAGGATCTTGAACCACTAAATCCTTAAAGTACCGTTCTAATTTTCTCTGTAAAAAAGGAGTACGAACCATACGCTCATCTCCCAGATCCATCCCGTCAAAATAATGTTTTTTATAATATTGGTATTGATAAAGTTGCATTCTGGTCGTATCAGCTTTTGACTTTAAAGCTCCCTTATAAATAGGAATTTCTGGATCGAATGAAGATTCAATTAGTTTAGTTACAAAAAGCCCTGAATTAGTCGACTTCCATTGTTGCTGAAATTGTTGTACTTGACTCTGTAACTTTTTTCTTAGATCTTCAGAAAGAGTAGGTTGATTTAGTTGAATATAGAACTCATTCATACTACGCTGGAAAGAATAAAAGGCGGTATTTTCCTCTGAATTAGTAAAAGAAATTGAGTTTAGAATATCTGTCGTATCTAGTGAAAAGGAGAAATTCGCATCCTCTAACACCACGTCAATATATTTAGATTTAAGAAAAGAAATTAAATACAATCCCTTAGGCAAGGCCTCCGATCCCTTAAATTGGAACTCCCCTGATTCATTTGCAACTACAGTATCTTTAATGACTTGCTGATTATAACCAAAGTAATGAGCTAAATAGACCTCAGACTTAGATAAACCTTTAATTTTACCCTTAATATCATATTGCGCGAAGCAATTAACTGTGAATAACAAAATAAAAAGAACAGTACTGACTACTTTCATAAGTTTAGAATAAATTTGTGTCACTAACTCTCAAATTTACGATGTTTTTTATCCTATCTAAAATAATCGACTTTTTCCTTCAACCTATTTGTTGGATATTTATACTATTAGGATTCGCTTATTTTAGTCAATATACGAAGCGTATAATTCTACTAATTACAGGTGCGCTGCTGCTATTCAGCAACGGATGGTTTGTAAATCAGTGTTATTTGGCCTACGAAAGTCCACAAGTAAAGCTAAAAAATACGTATCAATGGTGCATTATTTTAGGTGGAGGGATGATGCGAGCTGGGGATGGATATCGAACAGGAGAAACTGCTGATCGATTTATCCAACCACTTTTATTGTATAAAAAAGGAATTGTAAAAAAACTACTTATCACCGGCGGCAATGTGAATATCAAGGGTCTAAAGATTGACCTTACTCAGGAGAGCAAAAAAGTGAAAGAGGTTTTGATAACCATGGGTGTAAACCCCGAAGATATCTATCAAGAAGAAAATGCTAGAAATACCCATGAAAATGCAGTATATACAAAACAGTTACTAAAGCCAAACCTAAAGGAAAGAATGGTTCTTGTTACTTCTGCCATGCATATGCCCAGAGCACAAGCCTGTTATATAAAAGAAGGATTTTTAATTGATGCGTATCCTGCAGACATAAAGAAAAAGGATACCCCTTCAGGTATCCTCGATCTAGTTATTCCTCAAGAACGCAACCTCAGTAAATTCGCTGAATTAATCAGAGAAATGGCAGGTTACATCATATACTCTATTGTAGGTTTCGCCTAGGTAGACAAAATTTCTACCATACGAATCAAATCCTCCGAAACAGGTTTCTTCTTAGTTATCGTATCATGAAAAGGTGTGTAAATCAATTGGTTATTAACTACACCAGCCATTACATTTTTCTCTCCTCGCAATAACCCTTCCAAAGCTCCTAATCCTAATCTACTAGCCAAAATACGGTCAGCTGCTGTAGGAATTCCTCCTCGTTGAATATGACCTAATGTTGTCACCCGTATATCTAAATTCTCACCCATTTTGTCTTTAATCTTCTTAGCCACAACTTGAGCATTCCCTTCTTCATCACCCTCCGCAACAACTACGATGGATGAAGATTTCTTCTTATCAAAACCTTTTTGAAGAATAGCTGAAATCTCATCAACTGAAGTCAAATTCTCTGGTATCATCACTGACTCAGCTCCACCCGCAATCGCACATTGAATAGCGATATAACCTGAATCTCGTCCCATTACTTCGATAAAAAACACTCGATCGTGTGAGTCTGCCGTGTCACGGATTTTATCCACTGCATCAAGCGCCGTATTTACCGCAGTATCAAAACCTATGGTATAATCTGTACCATACAAATCATTATCTATTGTTCCTGGAGCTCCTACCGTTGGTATTTTGAACTCATTGTAGAAAATCTCCGCACCTGTAAAGGTTCCATTTCCTCCAATGGCAACCAAACCTTCTATTCCGAACTCCTGAAGTCGATCATATGCTTTCTGACGCCCCTCAGTAGTCATAAATTCTTTAGAACGAGCTGATTTTAAAATAGTACCACCGCGTTGAATGATATTGCTTACTGATTGAGAATTTAAAGGAATAATATCCCCTTTAATCATACCATTGTATCCACGCACAATTCCAAACACCTCTACCCCATGGTAAGCAGCTCCACGAACAATCGCACGAATACATGCATTCATTCCTGGCGCATCACCACCTGATGTAAATACAGCTATTTTCTTCATCTGTTGTAAATTAAAATTTCTTAGACCTCTTATTCAATCAAAAATACAATCTTTCTCTCTTTTTACCTCAGTTTTTGGCATTAAAAATGCAAGAAAAACGTAAATTTGAAACCTATTCATATTAAATCAAAGCTCCTATGAACGCAAACGAATTTTTGTACTCCTATTTAAATAATGCCTCCCCTACTGGATTTGAGGCAAGTGGACAAAAAATTTGGTTAGATTATATTCAACCTTTTATCGACGAAAAAATCATTGATACCTATGGTACAGCGGTAGGAGTCATAAATCCAGGTCAACCTTACAAAGTAGTCATAGAAGCTCATGCCGATGAAATTTCTTGGTTTGTGAACTATATTGATGACAATGGATATCTTTTTTTACGTCGCAATGGAGGTTCTGATGCCTTAATTGCTCCTTCTATGAGAGCAAATATTCACACGAAAGACAAAGTAGTAAAAGGGATTTTTGGCTGGCCTGCAATTCACGTTAGAGATATTGCTAAAGACAAAGCTCCAGGTATTTCAGATATATTCATTGATTGTGGTGCTTCCAATAAGAAAGAAGTAGAAGAAATGGGCATTCACGTAGGCACTGTAGTTACTTTCGAAGATGGTTTAATGGAATTGAATGGGAAATATTTAGTGGGACGTGCCTTAGACAATAGAATCGGTGGATATATGATTGCTGAGGTGGCTAGAAGACTGAAAGAAAACAACATTACGCTTCCCTATACTTTATATGTAGTTAACTCAGTGCAAGAGGAAATCGGCTTACGCGGGGCGGAAATGATTGTACGTCGCTTGAAGCCTGATTTGGCATTTATTACCGACGTGACACACGACACTCAGTCACCTATGTACAATAAAAAAACGCAGGGTGACATGGCATGTGGTAAGGGTCCAGTTATTTGCTACGGTCCTGCTGTACAAAATAATGTTCGAGATTTTATCATAGATGTGGCAACAGAAAACAAGATAGATTTCCAAAGACAAGCCGTATCTCGTTCAACTGGCACCGATACTGATTCTTTTGCGTATGCAACGGAAGGAGTGGCTTCAGCGCTAATCAGCTTGCCTTTGAAGTATATGCACACGACGGTAGAAACAATCGCTAAAGATGATATGAATGCGGTGATTGACCTTATTTACCAATGCTTGTTGAATGTGAAGGGTGGAGAGGATTGGAGATATTTTAATTAAATCACGGTTTAAATTGTGCTACACAATAATTTGTAACCGTGATTTAATTAAAATTCTCTGTGAAAGAGACAAAAAAGGGAGCATTGCTCCCTTTTTTATTATCCATCTTTATTCTTTGTGCTCTATGCTTTATTCTTTCAATTTTAGATACCTCGCAAAGAACTCATACGTCCTCAACATCTGATCGATGCGCTGGCGGTTATTACCTGAACGCGTTAATTCATGTGTTCCTCCAGGATGGCGTACATATTCGACGTCTCGGCCTAACACTTTTAAGCTTTTGTACAACATTTCACTTTGAATAACTCCAGTTCGCAAGTCATTCTCGCCATGGAAAATTAAAAGCGGAGTTTTGATGTTTTGCACATACGTATAAGGTGATTCTCGTTCTAATATAGCTTTTGTTGCTTTTTCCCATGGATAGCCACCGAAATAATTGGGCACTAAACGCCAGGCATTTCCTTCACCCATAAAGGTTGAAAGCTCATAAACACCTCTTTGCGAGCAGGCTACTTTAAATCGATTTGTATGACCTACAATCCAAGTGACCAAGTAACCTGCATAAGATCCACCTGTCACAGCTAACTGTGTCGTATCTGCCCAACCTTCAGCAATAGTCAGATCTAATGCTTTCATCACATCCGACATAGGACCAGCACCCCAATCTTTCACATTAGCTGCTAAGAATTCAGAACCATAACCACCTGAGCCGCGAGGATTCGCATATACTACACCCATTCCTTTAGCAGCATAATACTGAAACTCATGCCACATACTTGCTTCTCCTGTTCCCCACATGGCTGAAGGACCACCGTGAATCTCTAATACAAGTGGATATTTCTTTCCAACTTCAAAATCAGTTGGTTTCATTACCCAATAATCTACTTTTAAGCCTTTGGAATTAGTAAAGGTATGTTTAGTAGGACGCACAATACTCTTAGAAGCTAACCAACCTGAATTTAGAGATGTGAAGGTTCTTACAGAATCAACCATTTGCAGGTAAATTTCGGATGGATTCTCAATGCTTGTTTTTGCATAGATGAACCCCGAACTTGTAATATCAAATCCTAAAATTCCTGTATTATTATCTGTTATTTGCTTTACCTGTTTAGTAGCTATGTCAAATGAATAAAGTGGTGCTCCTCCCTGGTTTTGAGCCGTAAAATATAGCTTAGATTCATCAGATGACCACTTGACCTGCGTAATTGTTCGATCAAGAGGGACCTTAACTATTGTCCCAGGATTTGAAACGGACATAATTTGCAAAGTTCCATTTTGAACACCTGTTGACTTGGTCTCTTGAAAGGCTAACCATTTTTCTGAGGGAGATAAAGTAAGATTAGACATGCGGTGACCTATTTTTTGGTAAATCACTTTAGAACCTAATCCAATATACGAATCCAAAACCTTATCAGGATGTGACAACGAATCTGCTGGAATAACCGCATACATACCATTAGAAGCCATTTCCACATCCGACCAACGTGTGAAAGGGTTATTCAATAAAACAGTTTTACCAGATAAACTAGTTTTAAAATAGGCCGGCAAGGAAATCTCAGAGGTGGTGGTACTTTCTTCTTGGAAATTTAAACGATTGATAACTTTAGCTTTTTTATCTACTTCATTTTGAGCTAAATAAGCGCGTACTTCATCAATACTTCCATTAGGATTAGGATTTGCCTTAGCTTTCTTCGAAATACCAGTGAGCATTGGCTTTTCCAAAGTCCAAGATGGCACTAAACCTTTCTTGTTGTATACAGAATCCACTAAGAATTCTTTTACTGTAAAGGACGATTGGAAATAAATTTCTTGACCAGAAGGAGCCCAAACTGGATTGGAAACCGAGAAAGGCAAGCTTGTAACCGCCTGAGGCTCCCCTCCCGTTAAATCTAATACATACACCTGAGATTTGGCACCCATATCTCTAGAAAAGGCAATTTTACTTCCGTCTGGACTCCAAGAAGGAGAAGAAATAGAATTCTTACCAGATGTTAATGCTCTCGATTCACCGGTTTGAAGGTTACCTAGATACAAATGCGTCTGGTATACAAAATCATTCTTCTTATCAGGATCATTTACAATTGATGTAATGGTATACATAAATTGATTCCCTTTAGGAGATAGAATAGGCTTTCCAGCTGTTTTGATCTTTACTAGATCTGTGACTTGAATTTTCTCTTTAGGACTTTGGGCAACTAAAGAAAAAGTAAGGAGTATGAATAAAAGGTGTTTCATAGATAAATAGTCTAGTTATAAAAAATGCCCAGCATCCATGGACACTGAGCATAAAAATACAAGTTATTTCAATTAAATCAATTTCAAGATTTCTTCACCAATCGCATCAGTTCCTAAAATCATTGATTTATCAATGCTCGCATCGGCAATATCGCCCGTGCGGTATCCTTTCTTCAATACTTGATCAACTGCGTTAATGACCACTTCTGACTCCGCCTTCATCCCGAAAGAAATGTCGAGTAAAAGAGCAGCAGATAAAACGGAGGCCATTGGATTTGCTAGGCCTTTGCCCGTGATATCGTGAGCAGAGCCATGAATAGGCTCATAAACACCCGTTCCATCACCGATAGAAGCAGAAGCTAACATTCCCATCGACCCAGCGATTTGAGAAGCTTCATCCGTTAAGATATCGCCAAATAAATTCGCCGTTACCACTACATCGAAACGCTTAGGATCTTTAATTAATAACATGGCAGTCGCATCCACGAATTGATATTCAACTGTTACGTCTGGATATTCAAAAGCTAATTTTTGTATTTCTTCTCGCCATAAACGAGATGACTCCAATACATTTGCTTTGTCTACAGAAACCAAATGTTTCTTACGAGTACGAGCCGCTTCAAATGCTTTACGACCAATACGTTCCACTTCGTAACGGCTATATTCCGCTACGTCATATGCCGTATCTCCATTATTTTTACGGCCTTTTTCGCCAAAGTAAATATCTCCAGTTAATTCACGGAAAAACAAGATATCCGCTCCTTTTAAAATCTCAGGCTTAATACTTGAAGCACTTAATAACTCATCAAATAACTTAATAGGTCGAAGATTCGCGTACAAACCCAATTCCTTGCGCATTTTTAATAAACCTTGCTCAGGACGAACCTTTGCAGATGGATCATTATCATACTTCGGATGCCCTACTGCTCCAAAAAGAACCGCATCTGACACTTTCATCTTCTCTAACGTTTCAGCTGGCAATGGATCTCCTGTTGCTTCAATCGCTACGTGACCAATTAATGCTTCATCATACGTAAAATCATGACCAAATTTAGCCGCAATTTTCTCTAACACTTTCTTTCCTACTTCGGTTACTTCTTGACCGATTCCATCACCTGGAACAATTAAAATATGCTTTTTAGCCATTATTATTTTTTTAAATCAAATTCAACATTTTTTTCGTAGCCTTGATAGCTGAAACCGTTTGGTCACAATCTAGACCTCTTGTAATTAATTCTTTTCCTGCATCTGACCAGGTAATAATCGTCTCACAAAGGGCATCCGAATCCCCTCCAGGTGGAATACGCACTGCATAATCCTTCAAGACTGGAAGAATCTTACCGTGCTTTTCAAAAATGATACCAAGAGCCTTCATAAAGGCATCGTATTGACCATCCCCCTGAGCATGCTCTTCGAAAACATCACCATTAATAGAAATCTTCAACGTAACTGAAGGACGTAAATCTTTCGAGTGAGTTAATACATAGTTTAATACTTGTACTCGCTCTTCTATCGTATTACTATCTAATACATCGGATATGATGTAAGGCAAGTCATTTTGTGTAACTACTTCTTTTCGATCACCTAATTCGATGATTCGCTGGGTAACGAGCTTCAAATCTTGATCAGAAAGCTGAATACCTAGGGCAGCTAAATTATTCTCAATATTTGCTTTTCCAGAAGTTTTACCCAAAGCATATTTACGCTCTCGTCCAAAACGTTCCGGCATTAAATCATTGTGGTATAAATTATTCTTTTTATCGCCGTCGGCGTGGATACCAGCTGTCTGTGTAAATACATTTTCGCCTACTACTGGCTTGTTCACAGGTATACGAAAACCAGAAAAAGTTTCTACCAATTTACTTACACGGTAAAGAGATTTTTCACAAACAGATGTCTTCACATCTGTTTGATAATCATTCAAAACTGCAATTACACTAGCTAATGGGGCATTTCCCGCACGCTCACCCATTCCATTCACCGTTAAATGTAATCCATGAACACCGCAACGCACAGCCTCTAGGGCATTTGCCGTTCCTAAATCATAATCATTATGGGCATGGAAATCAAAGTGCATTTGAGGGTAACGAGCTATTAATTGCTTAATGAAATCTGAAACTTCATAAGGAGTTAAAATCCCTAAAGTATCCGGCAATAAAACTCGATCGACTGGTTGTGTAACGAGAAAATCCAAGTATTGGAATACATAGTTTGCACTATTGCGCATCCCATTACTCCAATCTTCTAGGTATACATTAATAGACAAACCATTCGACTTAGCTAAAGTAATGGTCTCTTCAATTTCCTTAAAATGTTGCTCTGGGGTCTTTTTTAATTGATGCTTCAGATGATTCAGTGAGCCTTTTGTTAATAAATTCATCACCTTGGCCCCAGCATCTAGCATCCATTGAACAGAGGTCCCTCCATCAACAAAAGTTAACACCTCCACCTTATCTAAGAATCCATTAGCTCCCGCCCAAGTAGTAATTTTCTTTACCGCTTGAAATTCGCCCTCAGAAACACGCGCTGACGCAATCTCAATGCGATCAACCTTTAGTTCAGTCAAAAGCAATTGAGCAATAGTTAACTTTTCTGAGGCTGAAAACGATACTCCGCTGGTTTGTTCCCCATCGCGAAGGGTAGTATCCATTATTTCTATATGACGTTTCAAATGACTAGCGGTTTACTGCAAAAGTACTGATCTCTTCCTTCATCGCCTGTAAATAATCAATGTCATCGAAACCATTTAATAAATTATTCTTCTTGTAGCCATTAATCGCGAATTTTTCAGAAGCCCCTGTTGCAACAATCGTAATGGTTTGATCAGGTAAACTAACCTCTAATTCAGCCTTCGGATCAGCTTCAATCGCAGTAAAAATTTGATGTAAAAATTCTGGACTAACTTGAAC
>JBILCC010000100.1:0-6092 GCA_044353355.1 Aquirufa sp. | reverse complement strand
CTTAGATTCAGCAATCAATGAATGTTTATTAGGATCTCTTTCATTTAATGGACAGCGTTGTACTGCTATAAAGATTATTTTTGTTCACAAATCTTTAGCAGATAAGTTCAATGAAGGATTAGCTAAGAAAATCGAAGCACTAAAATTAGGAATGATGTGGGAACCAGGTGTTCAAATTACTCCACTTCCAGAACCGAACAAGCCAGCTTATTTAACTGAATTGATCGAAGATGCGAAATTACACGGTGCTAAAGTGATGAACGAACATGGCGGAGAGAATTTCAAATCCATCTTCTTCCCGGCTTTATTATATCCTGTAACTAGCAAGATGAAAATGTGGCATGAAGAACAATTTGGACCTGTGGTCCCTGTGGTTCCATTCGAAAGCTTAGATGAGCCCATCGACTATATCCACGAGTCGTCTCACGGACAGCAAGTGGCGATTTTTGGTACAGATGTAAACCAAATCTCTGAATTAATTGATGCAACGGTGAATCAAGTTTCCCGTGTGAATATCAATGCACAATGCCAGCGTGGACCGGATTCGTTCCCATTCACCGGCCGTAAGGATTCTGCTGAAGGTACTCTTTCAGTTACAGCTGCATTACGCTCCTTCTCTATTCGTACGGTGGTGGCGACAAAAGCGACTCAATCGAATAAAGATATCGTCAATTCGATTGTAGAGAACCAGCAATCGAACTTCTTATCGACTCGATTTATTTTATAGGTTGATATTATTTCATGAAAAAAGGCCAGCGCTTTCGTGCTGGCCTTTTTTTATGTCCCTATTAAAGAGCGGCTCTTTGCGCTTTCACCGTAGGGTCAGTAATGAACTCATCATAGGTCATTAACTTATCTAATTGGCCCTTAGCACCGATTTCAATGACACGATTTGCCACTGTATCTGTTAATTGGTGATCATGGCAAGTGAAAAGCATCGTTCCTGGGAACTCAATCATCCCATTATTCAAGGCGGTGATGGATTCTAAGTCCAAGTGATTCGTAGGCTCGTCAAATAAGAGCACGTTCGCACCAGACAACATCATGCGAGAGAACATACAACGTTGTTTTTCCCCTCCAGAGATAACAGTACATTTTTTCAAAGCCTCATCTCCTGAGAATAACATTCGGCCTAAGAAGCCACGGATGAAGCTTTCATCTTTCTCTACGGAGTATTGACGTAACCAATCCACCAGATTCATTGAATCATCTTGGAAATATTTGGCATTATCATTAGGCAAATACGTCTGAGTCGTGGTTACTCCCCAATTGAATTCCCCTGTGAAATTCGTGTTCTCTCCTGCCAGAATATCCAATAAAGCAGTGATCGCCAAAGAATCCTTTGCTAAAAGTGCTACTTTATCCCCTTTATTAATAGTGAAGGAAAGATTAGTGAATAAGGGAGTTCCATCGTCTGTTTTCGCTGAAAGGTTGACAACACTTAATAATTGATCTCCTGCTTCGCGCTCTGGCTTAAAATTAATGAAAGGATATTTACGAGAAGAAGGCTTGATGTCATCCACTTGCAATTTATCTAACATTTTTTGACGTGACGTCGCCTGTTTCGACTTCGCCACATTCGCAGAGAATCGACGAATAAACTCCTCTAATTCCTTCCGTTTTTCGTCGGTCTTTTTATTCTGATCCGTACGTTGACGTGCGGCTAATTGCGATGACTCGTACCAGAATGTATAGGTACCTCCGTATAATTGAATTTTACCAAAATCTAAGTCAGCAATGTGTGTACACACATTATCTAAGAAGTGACGATCGTGAGAAACCACAATTACCGTATTCTTGAAGTTCATTAAATAGCCTTCCAACCATAAAATAGAATCAATATCCAAGTTATTCGTAGGCTCATCCAATAATAAAATATCTGGGTTACCGAATAAAGCTTGTGCTAATAACACCTTTACTTTATCAGATCCATTCAAATCTTTCAATAAGGTGTAATGCAAATCTGCTGCAATCCCTAAGCCTCCTAACAAAGAACCTGCTTCTGACTCTGCTTCCCATCCATTTAATTCAGCAAATTCAGCTTCTAAATCCGCTGCTTTATTACCATCTGCCTCTGTGAAGTCTTCTTTCAAGTAAATCGCATCCTTTTCTAACATGATGTCATAAAGTCGCTTATTTCCCATAATTACCGTTTGCAACACCTGAACCTCTTCGTATTCGAAATGATTTTGCTTCAAAATCGACATGCGCTCACCTGGGTTCATCGAAACTGAACCGGTTTGAGATTCAATCTCACCAGATAAGATTTTTAAAAAGGTAGATTTACCTGCGCCATTAGCACCGATTAAACCGTAACAGTTACCTTCAGTAAATTTGATATTAACTTCTTCAAAAAGGACTCTTTTCCCAAAACGAAGGGACACATTAGATACTTGCAACATAGGAGCTGGATTAAATAGGGTGCAAAATTACTAATTTTGGCATCGATTATCATATTTTTTTTGCAATTTCGAAACGAATTAGAGACTATGGAACCCACAAATTCGGCCAAAACCTTACATCTCCGACTAAACGCGGAGAATTTCAGGGAGCAATTACTCGCTCACCCGAAAAAGGATTCACGCATAACATCGGTTCAGATTGAAATCTCGAATGAGTTTTTTCTCTTAATTCCGAATTCGTATGATTCACCTACCTATCGCTTAGGTTTTCTTGAGAAAGCATTAGGCGAACATGCCTTGGTAGGAAAAGAAATTCATTCGCAAAACATATTGGAGGAGGGTGCTAATTTAGTTTTTTTAGTCCCTAGTGATTGGAAAGACTATATTTCCGCTCATTTTTCGTATGCAAAAATTACTTACACACACACCTTAGTTCATTGTTTACACCGAAACGACCAGCAATTAAACTTATTCATTCAGGGGAAATTAGCTTTCGCGAGCTTGTACCAAGGGAATAAATTGCAATTAGCTAACGTGTTTCCTTTTGAATCACCTATCGAATTAGCCTTTTATTTACAATCTATTCGGGATGCCTTTTCCCTAAATTGGGCCTTATATCCACTCCATTTAGTGGCAGGATCTGAGGAAATCTCTGAAGCAGAACTCTATCAAATTCCCTATGTCCAATCCTAAAAAAGCATTTTTTCCCGGTTCATTCGATCCTTTTACGAAAGGTCATGAGGATATTGTACTAAGAGCTTTGGCTTTATTTGATGAGGTCATCATTGGAATAGGCCAAAACTCATCTAAATCTCGCTATTTTCCTTTAGAAAAAATGGAGGAATACATTCGTAAGACTTTTGAAGGAAAACCCGTTAGTGTGGTAACCTACCAAAATTTAACCGCCAATGTCGCTCATGAATATGAGGCTAAATTTATTATTAGGGGTTTGCGTAATACGACGGACTTCGAGTATGAAAATTCCATCTCACAAGTCAATAGACACATTCACAATGAACTAGAGACGGTATTTTTAATTACCTCTCCACATTTAGCACCTATCAGTTCTACCATTATCCGTGATTTACATCGCTACGGAAGTCCAGTGAACCAATACTTGCCCTATACGTTAGACTAATTTCTTGAATTTCTCGATGACGTAACGAATAGATGAATAGGTATTCGTTAAAGCTTGTGTTTGCTTTTTCTCATTCATCCATTCCACTTTCTCAATGCCCTCCTCTATTTGCGGAATAAGTGTACCCGTAAAGTGCGTTTTCATAGCATACCAACGCGTCTTTTTCAACACCAGTTTATTCTTGTGGGTATAGGTATGGTAAGTGGTACAAATTTTATTTCCTAATTCGGCCTTTACATTACATTCCTCCTCTACCTCTCTTACAGCTGCCGTTTCAAATTTCTCGTTCTTTTCTAATTTACCTTTAGGCAAATCCCATTTACCCAAGCGATACATCCACAAAACATCCATATTTTGATTGACCACGACTCCTCCTGCCGCTTCCACAAGCTGGTACAGCTTGACAATCTTTTGTTTGAACAATTTGCGATCCTCCACAATGAGGTAAAGAGCATGAAAATGAATATCTGACTTCGCATGTAAATTCATGAGAATCTTCTCTACCTGCTCCGTGCTGGCATTAATTATACAAGTGTGACCGCTAAAATTTTCCACTTTAAGCGGAGATAATCTTGCATCTAGGACTAAATCAAAATCCTGTTTAGATGGCATTTCTCCCAACTCCTTCTTCTTCACAATTCTGATCGGTCGATCATCAATAAAAATTACCATCTTTTCAATTTTGTGAGGCAAAAATAGAATTAAATAGTGAAAGATAAACTGAATAAATTATTTTTGTAAATATAAATTTAGAAACGACCCTCATGCAAAATTTGACGATTCCTCAAGAAGTTGCCCAACACCTTTTAAAGATCCAAGCGATTCAATTACGACCGGATCAACCGTTTACTTGGGCTTCAGGCTGGAATTCACCTATTTATTGCGATAACCGCGTTTCTTTATCTTTTCCTGAGGTGCGTACCTATATTAAAAATTGCCTATCAGCGGCAGTTAAAGCGTATTTTCCACAAGCAGACATCATTGCCGGAGTAGCAACTGCAGGTATTGCCCAAGGAGCATTAGTAGCTGATTTTTTAGACTTACCCTTTTGTTATGTACGTCCTGAGCCTAAAAAACACGGGATGGGAAATCAAATTGAAGGTAAAGTAGAAAAAGGACAAAAAGTAGTTCTCATTGAAGACCTAATATCTACAGGCGGAAGCTCTTTAAAAGCAGCAGAAGCCTTGAAAGAGGCCGGTGTCGAAGTATTAGGCATGGTAGCCATCTTTACCTATGGATTCGAACTTGCTGATGAAAATTTCAAAAATGCAAATATCCCATTGTATACCTTGAGTAATTACAATGCCTTAATTGAAGAAGCAGTTAAGTTGGATTATGTAACAGAAACCCAATTATTGACCTTACAAGACTGGAGAATTTCTCCTAGCACTTGGAGAAAATAATTAAGTCAACATATAGCCATCGCCATCCGTCGATTGTATCATCCCTTTTAATTCTAAATTCAACAGAATAAGCGCTAACTCATCCTGTGGAATTTCAGAACGCTTTAAAAGAACGTTTGAAGACAGTTGTCCTTCTCGATGTAAAAGAGAAATGATCGCCGTTTCATTCAAAGTAAAAAGTTTTTGACTTAACTCAGGGTGTAATGCCAGCCTGTCTTTTGCTTGTTCCCAATTCAATTCTTGCATAAAATCGTCCCAGGAAGTATAAATCGTAGCTTTAAGATTACGAATCAACAGATTACAGCCCTTAGAAAAAGGTCTATTTAAACTACCTGGAACAGCAAATACGGTTCGATTATAGTTCAGCGCATAATCAGCGGTAATAAGTGCCCCACCTTTTTCTGCCGCTTCAACTATTACCGTCGCATCCGAAAGTCCTGCAATTATTCTGTTTCTTACAGGGAAATGATATGAAGCTGGTGGAATGTGGGGGGCATACTCTGAAAGTAAAGCTCCAGTTGCTAAAATTTGATCTATATACATGGCATTCTCCTGAGGGTATATATGTCGAAATCCTCCGGCTAAAACAGCGATGGTAGGGACCTGGTACTTAAGGCAAGCTTTGTGTAAGGCAATGTCAATTCCTCGTGCAAACCCACTTACGAGTATGACATCATCTTTAATCGAAGATTGAACGAGCTCCTCAGTTACCTTTTTACCCACATCACTCGCATGACGCGTTCCCACCACGGCCACGATCCGATGGGCATTTAGATCCGCTTGTCCTTTTTTAAAAAGTATTAAAGGGGCATCATATAGCTCTTTAATTCGCTGGGGATAAGCAGGATCTTCAAAATAAAGAATTTGAATCTGATCTTCTTCACAAATTTGTACCGTTTGTTCTGCTTCTCGTAAAGCTTCTGCAGCATAGGGTTGATAAGAAGCTAATCTGAAGATGTCAGATAAATAGGGATACAAGGAGGCTAACTCTTTGCCTTTAACGGGCCCTACCTTAGGGAGATAAGTTAATGCGATTTGGTATACAATTAAAGGATAAGTGGTTTTCATCGGAGTAATTTTCCGAAACCTACGCTTATTCCATGTCTAAATCAGCCTTCATCCCTTGTAAAAAATCACGAATATCAGTTA
>JBILCC010000099.1:0-6187 GCA_044353355.1 Aquirufa sp. | reverse complement strand
GAGACGACAGAACATGGATTACATTTTCTTGTGAAGAATAAAAAGGGGAAAGAGGAGCAAGTATTTAAGGACCCTAGTTCTGGAATTGGCTTGAAGAATGTCAAACGTCGATTGGAACTATTATACCCTAAAAAACACGTATTAACGATTGAGGAGGATGAGATAAATTTTTCCGTGGAACTAAACCTAACTTTGAAATAAGATGGTAAAAATGAATTGCATTGTCGTGGACGACGAAGTGATGGGCCGTAAATTACTAGAAGAAAATGTGAAGCAAATTCCATTTTTGAATTTAGTAGGTTCTTGTTCTAATGCGTTCGAGGCGATGGAGGTGCTCCAAAAAGAACAGGTTGATTTATTGTTCTTAGATATTCAAATGCCAGGCTTATTAGGGACGTCGTTCTTGTCTTCTTTGGCCGTCAAACCGCTCGTAATTTTTGTAACAGCTTATGCGAATTATGCGGTAGAAAGTTATAATCTAGATGCGGTTGATTATCTAATGAAACCGGTAAGTCTTGATCGTTTCGCGCTAAGTGCAAACAAGGCTTATCATATTTTTGTAGGTAAAAATGTGGTAGGGAAAGATCCTTTAGAAGATTTCTTTTTTGTGAATGTGGAGTATTCGCTTGTTCGAATTTCAGTACCTACTGTGACCCACGTGGAAGGATTGAAAGATTATGTGAAGATTTATGTGGAGGGGGAGCGCTATCCCATTTTGACGAAGCAGACAATGAAAAGTGTCGAGGCTAAAATAATGCCACATGGTTTTATGCGCATTCACAAATCGTTCATTGTGAATCTACAAAAGATCGAAACCATAAAGCAACAGCGAATTAAAATTGGGAACTACGAAATAGCGGTTAGCGATTCTCACATCGGAGAATTGATGGAGCGTCTAAACGCTAGTAGGCTAGGTTAAGTTGTAGTCCGATATGAAAGTTTCTGCCGGGGGAAGGATTGTAAAAGCGTCCACCTGTGGCATTTAAATCCGGACCTGAAGAATAGCGCTCATCTCCTAGATTATCAGCCGCAGCCCATAAAGTCCATCGTTTTCTAGCATAACTAATTTTTGTATTCCAAAGCCGATACGAACCCATCTTCTCCGTATTGACATCATTCAGGTATTGATAATCCACAAATTGAAAATTCTGGATCACACTTAAACCAGAGGGATGTCGCCAGAGAAGTGTCGTCGCTTGCTGATAAGGAGTTGTTCCAGTCAAAAAATTGCCATTTGCAAATCGGAAATTTTGCCAAGTATGGGATTGTTCTAATGAAAGTTGAGAGTTGATCATCCAGGTCGAACTCAATTCAAATCCTTGCTGGGTCGTTGAACCCGCATTAGTGAAATAGTCTGATCCATCGGCTGCTCTTCGTATCACAATGGTTTCGTCTAGATTAAATTGATAGACACTTACATCCCACGTGAATTTATCGTATTTCCCCCGATAGGTAATCTCGTGATTCCATCCTTTTTCTGCCTTTAAATTAGTGTTAATTTGGCCAGTTGAAGGTCGCAATTCTGAAATGCTGGGTGGCGAATACCCATGAGCGACTTTAACAACCAAACTTTGATGATTTCCTAATTTACGTAAAACCGCCAGGCGGGGAGAGAAGATGGCTTCATTTCCTATGTATTCCGTCCAATAGCTACTTAAACTGCCAGAGAAAGTGAAAATCCAATTGGATAATTCAGCATATTCATTTTGCAAGAAAAGAGATCCTTGCTGAACATGTGTATTTTGGGTTAATTGAAGGGTGTCTTTAATTCCATTTCGATTGCCAAAAGTCGAACTATTCATTTGACCTGCTTGGTATTCAAATCCAAGGTCGCTATTGATGACCCCTTTTCGATGAATTACTCCACGTGTGGAATAATTGGGTTCCTGGCGAATTTCATAGTTTCTAATCGTTGGATTTTCTACCCTATTTACTTGCAGCGATTGGCTAAGATCCCAAGCCCATTGCGGATTTAGCACCTGAGCAGCACGCGCACTTAGCCCAAAGCTTTTTATGTAAAAGGTAGCTCCTTGCTGTTGTGCACTCTTGAAAATACCTGCAGCTGGTCTAGCTTGTAGGGGATTTGCCACGAATTGAGCTTTCGTTAAGCCTCCTGGGGTTTGGTAGGCTAAATCTACATAATAGGTACTCAAATCCAGATTCAAATCTTTCGCGAAACTGTGGTGAAATTCATACGAAATCCATTGCTTCTTCATCGCAGACTGTGCTCGATAGCCCTCTTGTTGATTAAAGGAGGCGTATAATCGATGGTTTTCCGAAGAGACATCGACCGCAGCCTTCATTCCTGTTAAGGTATGGTAAACGGTCTCAGCGCTCAACAAATTTCCCCGCGGTGCACTTTCAAATAACAGAGCTCCTCCTGTTCCAGCACCATAAATACCGGCTGATGGTCCTTTTGTAACGGTAAGCGAAGAAAATAGGGATGGTTCTAAGAGTGAAATATAGGTGTTATTACCTGCGTCAGTGAATGGAATCTGGTTCCAATATACTTTGGTGTTTCTGACGCCAAAAGGTGCCCTTAACGAACTACCTCGAATAGCTATTCGATAACTTCCAGGCGATCTTTCTTCCATTCGAATGCCCGCCATCGAATTGAGGGTAGAAACAAAATGGGTTGAGCTGAGACGCTGAAGATCTCTGCTTTGAATAAAGGCATCTGGCGTTAATAAGGTGCTTCTTTTTTGTTCGAAAACATATACTTTAACTTCTTCTAATACTTTTGTTGTATCAGTTTGGGCTATTGCTGGATAATAAAAAAGGAGAATTAGGGCTAATTTCTTCATCCTAGAAGAAATAGGTGAAAAGCGTGGAAGGAATGATAGCTTGAGATGCCTCGATTGACTTTGATTTAGGATTTTCTGCATCGCCTAAATTGAGTGATTCTAGGTTTAAAGTCCATCCGTAATTTCCTTTTGAAATTTGAATCTTTGCCTTGAAATTCAGAGGTTTATTGGAAACCAAGGATTGATACGGTATACCCATATAGCGGCCATACAAAGTTACCTGATCATATAAAGGTTGAAAGACTTGCGCTTGTAAATGAACCGCTGTTTTGCCTGGTATTACGAGGCCCATCCCAGCGCTAATCCCGTGTAAGGAATATTTTTCTTCTTCTATATATTCTGACTTCAATGAACTGATTTTTCTAGCTAAAGTGCGGGAATAGAAACTTAAAACAGGTGTTAGGTGAACCTTCTTTTTGTCCTTGTGTGTATTCCAAATAACGCCAGCTTCCGCTTCTGCTCCACGATACCCTGCCTGCAAAACTTCAGAAGCTTGTATGGGTTGATTATAATTATTAATTGGAGGCTCGATAAAGGAATAGGTACTTCGATCCATCGATGTTCCAGAAATATTCCCCATAGTTTTAAGGGCAATGAATTTCTTGTGATTTTTTTCTGGATTTTGAAAAGAAATGGCTACTGCTAAATCCATCGTCATTTGTTGTTCATGCCAGGAAATAAACGATGTTCCTACACTCGAATTTAATCGGAATTTTTGGCCAAAACTAATAAGGCTGATCGCAAGAAAAAGAAGGATGAAACGAAATCTCATAGAAACAAATATAGTAGTATTACCAATACTTTCCCTGTTTTTTCACAGCAAAAATCATGCCTCGCGTTATGATAATTAGGTGATTAAATAGATTAGGAATAAGTCCAAAATGCGATTTCAATACCTGGTATCTTTCTTCCCAGGATCTCTTCAAGTTTTGCACAGAGGCGCCTCCCATTAAATAAGTACAAATAGGAGCTGTCGATTTCAAAATGTGTTGACTTTTTTTCAATACCTGTATCTCCCAATCGATATCAGAACTCAAGCGATATTCCAGATTAAACAAGGGAGAAATACTACGCTTTGCAATGAATGCCTGATGACAAACTAACATGCCAAAACGAAAGTTCCGCCAGGTAAGATGACTAGGCAAACGATGTGGAGTCACCTCACTGCGCAAGCCTAAAGATTGGCCGTCGTTATTTACAAAAACTGCCTCGCCGTACAGGACATCCGGATTTTCTCGAAGTTCTAGTAAAATATTTTTCAAGGTAGACGAAGATGCAAAAGTGTCACCCGCATTCAAAAACAGGATATAATCCCCTTTGGCGAGTTGCATCCCCTTATTCATCGCATCGTAAATTCCCTTGTCTTTCTCAGAAATGAGTTGATTAATCTGTGCTTTATTCGCTTCTATGATAGCTAATGTTCGATCTTTTGACGCCCCATCCACCACGATATAATCGATTTCCTCCGCACAACCTTGTTCGAATACACTTTTTAAGGTGCGTTCGATATAGGCCTCTGCCTGGTAGGTGATGGTGATGATGCTAAGCTTGGGCATAATAGGCGAGGTGTTGCTGGGCAACGGTGGTTTGGTCGTATAATTGTAGCGCGCGTTCCCTAGATTTTGTTCCAGCCGTAGTAGACTCGAGGCACCAGTTTATGCCTTTTGCCAAATCTGCCGGGTCAAATGCCTGGGCCACATAGCCAGTCACTTCGTGCTCTATCATCTCTGGAATTCCTCCCACTTCGAATCCGACGCAAGCCGTGCCACAAGCCATGGCTTCCATGATCGTATTGGGTAGATTTTCTTCCAAAGAGGGAGTTACAAATACATCTGCCGCGGTATAAATATCGCGCATTCGAGCTGGGTCTGAAACCTGCCCGAAATTATGCGCTTTCAAAGGTAATTCTTCCGCCATCTCTCCACCCACAATCAGAAGTTCAGTGGTAGAAGCGTCCAAATACTGTAAGGCCTCTTTCAATAGATGAAACCCTTTAGTCGGCGCATTGACACGCATGGCAACGAAAAGGACATATTTCTTGTTCGGATCTAATCCTAATCCAGTAGCGTTTGGCGAAAAGAATTCCGTATCAATCGCGTTCGGGATAGTTTTAATAGCATGATCACCCAAAATGCTACTTTGTCTCGCCCTATTTCCTAACCAATCGCTGCAAGTGATGATGTGTAGGTTTTTCTCAGCAAACCCCGTTTTCTTAGCCTCCCACATTCGGTGCGAAAGATCCGTCGGATTCGGATTTTTCAAGAATTTACAATCTCCACAACTTAGTTGAAAATGCTCGCAAGTACCACTGTGGTGACATCCTCCCGTAAAGGCCCACATATCGTGCAGGGTCCAAAAAACAGGTTTGTTCAATCGAGTCAGGGACGCAATGTCGTCCACGGATAGAAAACCAAAATTCACCCAATGCAAATGCACAATATCTGCCTGCTGGATCAGCGGATGTTTTGAAATATCACTCCCAAAAACGCCCGGATTGAATAGGAATCGAATCGATTTATCTTTCTCAAAACGCAAAAAGAACAAGCGCTCGGCAATGAATTTCAACCAAGAAATCAGGCCATTGCCGAATTTTAGGGCGCTAGAAGTGCTCCCTTTTTCTCTCACGAGATAGTCTACCCGATGTCCTTCTTTTTCCAAAGCCACTTTCAATCTGCCCGCCGCAATCCCAGCCCCGCCATTGCTGTCGTGGTAGGAAAGAAGGACGATATGTAGCTTTTTAGCAGACATTATGCAAAGATTTCAGCCAGTTGTGCAGCGATTCTTTCAGCTGCCTTACCATCCCAAAGTGGAGGAATACTTCCCTTCTTCACGTTACCCTTTAAAATTTCAATCAAGGCAGTATAGGTTTTCTTCGGGTCTAAATCTGATAATAATTGGTTCGTACCTAAAGTCACGGTGATCGGACGTTCTGTCGAATCACGGAAGGTTAAGCATGGAACGCCTAAGTAAGTTGTTTCTTCTTGAATGCCGCCTGAATCGGTTAAAATCGCTGTCGCATTAGACATCAATTGAATGAATTCTAAATAGCCCAAAGGCTCGGTCATAATCAAGTTTTGCGCCTGATCTAATCGCTCTGCTAAGCCAAATTTCTCCATGTGCGCCCGTGTTCTCGGGTGGATAGGGAAAATGATTTTCGTATCCTTGCTGCTCAATTCAATTAATTCCAGAATGGATTCAAGTCCTTCTTTCGTGTCCACGTTCGCTGGGCGGTGCATGGTCATGACAATGTAGTCGGCAGTCGATAGGCCGGAGTCCGAAGTCCGTAGGCCGAGGTCTTCTAAGATAGTGGTGGTTTTCGCTTTCTCTTGGTAGCGCACCAGCGAGTCAATCATCACGTTGCCGGAGAAAAATACACGCTCATC
>JBILCC010000098.1:0-6191 GCA_044353355.1 Aquirufa sp. | reverse complement strand
TAATAGAGCAATGCAAACAACAAATTTAGCAGAATTTATCCTTTGTTTTTCGTAATTTGCACGGATTTTTAACCTAAGTGAGATTTAATAAACAGAATATGAATAGAAACTTCTTTAAGGCACATCCTTGGCATGGTGTACAGATTGGGGACCAAATGCCTGAATTAGTGACTGCATTTATTGAAATTGTTCCTACGGATACGGTAAAGTACGAGATAGATAAGCAGACGGGTTATTTGAAAATTGATCGGCCGCAGAAATTCTCTAATATTGTACCTGCCCTGTATGGCTTTTTGCCACAAACGTATTGTTCAGATGGAATTGCTGAGCTTGCTCGTAAGTATTCTGGTAAGGATATAGAAAGAGGAGATGGGGATCCATTGGATATTTTAGTGCTTTCTGAGCGTGCCATCACACATGGAGATATTTTATGTCAAGCAATTCCGATTGGAGGAATTCGCATGATTGACAAGGGTGAGGCGGATGATAAAATTATTGCGGTATTAAAGGATGATCCGATTTATGGCAGATGGAAAGATATTTCTGATGCGCCTAAAGATATTGTAGAGCGTTTAAGACATTATTTTTGGACGTATAAAATGTTGCCGGGTGAAACCTCTTCAAATTCGGTTGATATTGACGATATTTATGGTCGCGAGGTGGCATATGAAGTGATTCGCCAAGCTCGCGAAGATTACCGTAAAAACTTTGGTTAGAATCTTTATATATAGAAAGTTATGTGGCAATTTGTCAAGTATTCATTAGCGACTGTTTTCGGTCTGTTTCTCTTTTTTATTGTCTCTTTATTGCTTCTAGCTGGCGTAGGTGCTGCGATAGGTAGTTCAGATGAGGTATATGATTTGAAAGAGAATTCTGTTTTAAGACTCGATTTGAATCGTCCAATCGTGGAAAATGCATCGACGGAGGATAATCCCTTTTCATCTTTAACAGATGCGTATTTTGCGCCAACTGAAAATGTAGGATTGATTCAAGTTTTATCAGCCTTAGAGCGCGCAAAAGTAGATCCTAAAATCAAGGGAATATATTTAGATGCTAGTTTTCCGATGGCAGGCTATGCTCAACTTTCCGAAATTCGGGAGGCTATTCAGAAGTTCCAAAAATCAGGCAAATTTGTCTATGCTTATGCGAATTCCTACACCGAAAAGGGGTATTATATCGCCTCGGTTGCGGATAAGACGTATTTAAATCCGAATGGCTTGTTGGATTTTAATGGCATTAGCGTTCAGTACACGTTCTACAAAAAAGCCTTGGACAAATTAGACATAGAACCTTTAGTGTTTCGGGTTGGAACCTATAAGTCAGCGGTGGAGCCTTTCATTCGAGAGGATATGAGCGAAGAAAGCAAGGCGCAGACCTCGTCTTTCTTGCAATCAATTAACACCTATATTTTCGATAAAATAGGGCGTAGCAAGAATATCCCTGTGCGCAAATTAGATCAGATTGCCGATAGTTTACAAGCATTTGAACCTTCGTCTGCGGAAAAAATGGGGATGATCAAACAAGGGTATTGGGATGAATTTGAGTCCTTACTTCTAAAGGCGTCAGGTGAGAAAGAAAAAGTGAAGTATGTTTCTTTGAATAATTACTTAAATGCTAAAAATCCGATTGATGAAGTGGAAGGGAAAGATCGAATAGCGGTTTTAGTAGCTGAGGGTGAGATTTCTGGAACAAGAGCCAGTGAGGGAAATATTGGTTCTGATGATTTCGTGAAAGAATTGAAGAAATTGCGGGAGAGTAAGTCTGTAAAAGCGATCGTGCTTCGCATCGATTCTCCTGGAGGATCTTCTTTAGCCTCTGATATCATGTGGCGCGAGATTGAGCTAACAAAGAAAGTGAAGCCTATCATTTCGTCCATGTCAAATTATGCTGCCTCAGGTGGTTATTACATGGCAATGGGAACTGATGTTATCGTGGCGCAACCTACGACGATTACGGGTTCAATCGGTATTTTTGCGGCCTGGTTTAATGTGGATAATTTCTTGAAAAATACCTTGGGGATTACACAAGATCACGTAAATACTCACGCGAATTCTAATTTTATGAATTCTGCTGGAGCACTGACAGACTTTCAAAAATCAGTGGTACAAAATTCGGTGAATAAAGGCTATCTGTCGTTTACTACTAAAGCGGCTGCAGGTCGTAAGATGACGTTGCAACGTTTGCAATCATTAGCAGGTGGGCGTGTTTGGACAGGTGCACAGGCAAAACAAGTGGGTTTAGTAGATGAGTTGGGTGGTTTAGATAAGGCAATTGAGATTGCAGCATCTAAGGCAAAGTTAAAACCTGGCGCATACAAAGTAGCGGTTTACCCCAAGGCTAAATCTTTTGTGGATGAGTTGTTGAGCACAGCAACGTCTGAATCTTCACTTTCAGAGCGTTTGCTTGCAAAGAATATCCCTTGGGCTTCGTCAGTTTTAGAGGTGAATCGTTGGAAAAAAAGAGAAGGCTTCTTAGCAATGATGCCTTATTTAATGGAATTTGAATAGAAATATAGCTTATATGGTACGTACTAATTGGACTCGTGAAGAGGTAGAAAAAATATACAACCAACCCTTTTTGGATTTGGTCTATCAGGCGGCGACGGTGCACCGCGAGAATTTTGACCCCAATGAGGTCCAAATCTCGACCTTGCTTTCCATCAAAACGGGTGGCTGCCCAGAGGATTGTTCTTATTGCTCGCAAGCCGCTCGTTACCACACAAATGTGAAAGTTCAGAAATTGCTTCCTTATGAGGAGGTGATTCAAGCGGCTAATCGCGCAAAAGACAATGGAAGTTCTCGTTTCTGTATGGGAGCAGCTTGGCGTGAGGTACGTGATAACAAGGATTTTGACCGTGTATTAGACATGGTAAAAGGCGTAAACTCGCTAGGTATGGAGGTTTGCTGTACGTTAGGGATGTTGTCAGAGGAGCAAGCACAGAAATTAAAAGACGCAGGCCTTTATGCTTACAACCATAATATTGATACGAGTGAAGAATATTACGAGGACGTTATTTCCACGCGTACCTATGATGATCGTTTAGAGACTTTAGGAAATGTCCGTAAGGCGAATCTTTCCGTATGTTCTGGAGGCATTATCGGAATGGGCGAAAGTGCGGGAGATCGCATAGGAATGCTATTAACGCTGGCGAATTTGCCAGAGCATCCAGAATCAGTTCCGGTTAACAATTTAGTTCCAGTAGAAGGTACGCCTTTTGAGAATCAAAAGACGGCGTCTGTATGGGATCTAGTTCGCGTGATTGCTACCGCTAGAATCATGATGCCAAAGTCTGCGGTTCGTTTATCTGCCGGCCGTTTAGAATTAAACTACGAAGGTCAGGCTTTCTGCTTCCTGGCAGGGGCAAATTCGATTTTCTCTGGTGACGTCTTATTAACGACACCTAACCCGGATACTAAATCGGACCAGGAATTATTCCAAATTTTGAGTATTAAGCCAAAGGCAGCCTTCAAAGATGCGCGTAAATCAGGGATTGAATTCAATCAGATTCCAAGTGCACAGGGCTTAGAGCATACGCACTAGTCTTTGCAAATATAAATGAAGCGCTATTTCGAAAGAGGTAGCGCTTTTTTTATAGGCTTTTCTGCATCCGGTAATGTTGGATTTCCCCGAACAACAGATAGGATTCCGCTACAATCGTATAGCCAATTGCCTGATAGAAAGGTACCGCATTTTCTCTGGCCTCTAAGACGATTTCAGTCCAGCCTTTTTCAATTGCTTTCTCTTCAAGATAAGCCATCATCGCTTTACCGATTCCTTTGCCCTGAGCTTTTGTTGCAGTTGCGACACAACGCACCTGACCTTGTTTTGAAGCTGATTCGTGCATGCGAGCAACACCTACTACTTCTCCATTCTCGATCGTGATTGCGTGAATGGCTTGGTCTTCATCTGGTAGAACCTCAGAGCCGTGCGGTTGATTCCAAGGCTCGCGCAGTACATTAAAGCGCAAGTCGTAATAGGCTTTCCAGTCTGAGTCGGTTGTAGGGGATTTTATTTCCAGCATTGTAGTGTAAAAAAAATGGCGCCACCCGCAGGGTGGCGCCATAAATATACTCGATTTCGATCCTATTTTGCAAAGTTCACGGCGCGCATTTCGCGAATTACCGTTACTTTGATTTGACCAGGATATTGCATCTCTTTCTCGATTTTCTGAGAAATGTCAAACGATAAGTTCGATGCCTTTTCGTCACTCACATTCTCTGAATCGACCATGATACGAAGCTCACGACCCGCTTGGATCGCATAACACTTTTGAACTCCATCGAAAGAAGTAGCTAAAGCTTCTAAATCACGTAATCGCTTCATATACGACTCCATCATCTCGCGACGTGCGCCTGGACGAGATCCGGAGATCGCATCACATACCTGAATGATAGGTGAGATCATCGAAGTCATCTCACACTCATCGTGGTGAGCTCCGATTGCATTACACACTTCTGGATGCTCTTTGTATTTCTGAGCCAGTTCCATTCCAAGCAATGCGTGGGGAAGTTCTGGTTCTTCATGCCAAACCTTACCAATATCATGCAATAGTCCAGCGCGCTTCGCTAGTTTTGCATTTAATCCTAATTCAGCAGCCATTGTTGCACAAAGTTTCGCGACTTCGCGAGAGTGTTGCAAGAGATTTTGGCCATAAGAAGAACGGAAGCGCATGCGACCGATCATCTTAATTAATTCTGGATGTAAGCCGTGAATATCTAAGTCGATGACTGTCTTCTCCCCGATTTCGATGATCTCATCGTCAATATTCTTACGAGTCTTATTGACAACTTCCTCAATTCGTGCAGGGTGAATACGCCCATCTTGTACCAAACGGTGCAAAGACAAACGCGCGATCTCGCGACGCACTGGATCGAATCCAGAAATGATAATGGCCTCTGGCGTATCATCTACGATGAATTCAACACCTGTGGCAGCTTCTAGCGCACGGATGTTACGACCTTCACGACCAATAATTTTACCCTTGATATCATCTGATTCTATATTGAAAACTGAGACGCAGTTTTCAATGGCATTTTCTGCTGCTGTACGTTGAATCGTTTCGATGACTACTTTTTTTGCTTCTTTTGTTGCGGTTAATTTTGCTTCTTCGATCGCTTGCTTTACTAAAGAGCTTGCCTTCGATTCCGCCTCTGCCTTTAAAGCATCCATAATTTGTTGGCGCGCTTCATCTGCTGAAAGGCCAGCAATTTTCTCTAATTGGCTGATCTGATTTGCTAACATCGCTTCAACTTCTTCCCGTTTTTTCTCTACATCCTCTAACTTTTTACGGAAGTTTTCTTCCTTCGCTTGAACACTTTGTTTAGCTGAATGTAGTTCTTGCTCCGCTGTGCGTTGTTGTTCCGCTTGTTGGGCTAAGGTTCGCTCTTTCTCGCGTAGTTTTTGCTCGTTTTCTAGAAGAATTCCTTTTTTGTTTTGAGACTCTTCTTCGAATTCAGAACGAAGGCGTAGGAAGTTTTCCTTCGCTTCTAACATGCGGTCTTTCTTGATGTTTTCTGCAGAGATTTCTGCATTTTTTAAGATGTCTTCCGCTTTACGTTGAGCATCTGTTTCGATGTTTTTATTTACCTTCGAGTAGAATACTTTCCCGGCAAATAATCCTCCAGCCGCAGCGATAAGAGGGATAATAAAAGTTAATATAGTGGACATATAGAACGAATGTGTGTTTATACATTAGTTCCCTGAAAAATCGAAATAAAAGGAAAATTATACCGTGAACTCGGCCGCTAGAGATAACAATTCGCTATTTTCTTCCAGCACATCGGCCTGGAGTGAATTGTGTTCTGCGTCAAATTTCAAACCACACATGGCTAAATCGAGTGCCACCATCGCCATCACGGCTGCGGGATCTGAATTATTTGTTTGTTGTTCGTAATAACGAACAAGTTTGTTCACTAATGATGCAGCATTTCGTACGTAAGCCTCCTCTCCCGGACTAACCTTCAAGGCAATACTTTGTATGCCTACAATTAGATTACAAGGGATTTTAGGATTCATGGATTGCGTAATTGGTCAATGCAATGATCTATTTTTGTAATATATTCTTCTAACTTTTGTTTCAACTCAGCGGTGGGAACTGCTGTGTTATCTGTACTAGCTACAATTTTAGCGAAATTATCTGATTTTTTAAAGTTTTTTTCCAATTCTTTTAGCAGCCTTTGGGTTTTCACTAG
>JBILCC010000097.1:0-6257 GCA_044353355.1 Aquirufa sp. | reverse complement strand
AGGAACTGTAGTCATTAGGTTATAATCTACCCAAAGTCCACCCATCGTATAGTGAACCGCTGGATAAATACGCATAGGCACCTCGTATGGATCTTCACCCGTAATTTGCTTGTACATGTCAAACAAGTTACCGTATTTCTCTTTTACGACTGCCTTACCCATCGCTTGAATCTCTTCATCTGATGGATTGTGCATATTGTTTTTATTGGCTTCTCCTTTTCCGTAACGGATGATCGCAGCTGCATAGTCTAAGTAAACCGCCATTTTAGACGACCCTACACCATAACCTGCATCGCAACGCTCCTTAGCTGCACGTGACGCAATATCACGTGGTACTAAGTTACCGAACGCAGGATAACGACGCTCTAAGTAGTAATCTCTTTCGTCTTCTGGAATCTCGTTCGCCTTGCGATTATCGTTTTGCTTCTTAGGAACCCAAATACGACCATCATTACGAAGCGACTCAGACATCAACGTTAATTTCGACTGGTGATCACCTGAAACAGGGATACACGTAGGGTGAATTTGTGTGTAACATGGGTTAGCGAAGAAAGCACCTTTTTTGTGCGCTTTCCAAGCCGCTGTTACGTTCGATCCCATCGCGTTTGTAGACAAGTAGAATACGTTTCCGTAACCACCAGTACACAATAATACCGCGTGTCCGAAGTGGCGCTCTAAAGCTCCAGTCACTGAATCACGAGCGATGATACCACGTGCTTTTCCGTCGATCGTTACGACATCTAACATTTCGTGGCGTGTATACATTTTTACGTTACCCATTCCCACTTGACGTTGCAAAGAAGAATAAGCACCTAATAATAATTGCTGACCTGTTTGACCTGCCGCGTAGAAGGTACGTTGTACTTGCGTTCCACCGAATGAACGGTTAGAAAGCAATCCGCCGTATTCACGAGCGAAAGGAACTCCTTGCGCCACGCATTGGTCGATAATACTTCCAGATACTTCAGCTAGACGGTGAACGTTCGCTTCTCGCGCACGATAGTCACCACCCTTGATCGTATCATAGAATAAACGGTAAACCGAGTCACCGTCGTTTTGGTAGTTCTTCGCTGCGTTGATACCCCCTTGTGCCGCAATCGAGTGTGCACGACGTGGAGAATCTTGGAAACAGAATACTTTTACTTTATATCCTAATTCAGCTAACGATGCAGCGGCAGAAGCACCTGCAAGGCCTGAGCCTACGACGATGATTTCTAGGCTACGTTTGTTCGCAGGGTTTACTAGAGAAACGCTGGAACGGTATTTGGTCCATTTGTCGGCTAATGCGCCTTCTGGAATTTTGGCATCTAATTTTGTCATATCAATCGAATCGCTGAAATATTATTGAATCAAATGGAAATAAAAGGCAATCGGCATAGCAGCAAATGCTGCAGGAATTACGAAAGAGAAAATAGCTCCAATCGTTTTAATAGTAGGGGAGTATTTAGGGTGATTCCAACCGATGGATTGGAACGCACTTTGGAAACCATGCAATAAATGGTAACCTAATGAAACACAACCTAACACATATACTACAACGACTACTGGATTCATAAATACCGCTTGCATTTCTGCGTATAAAGTGTGGTCTTCTAAGCCGTCAGTTAAACGAGAGAAGTACCAAAAATGCTTCAGGTGGAGAATTAAGAATAATAACAATAAAGTTCCTAAAAGACCCATCGAACGAGAGTACCACTTGCTATTCGCCGCACCATCTACAACTGCATAAGCTACTGGACGTTTTGACTTGTTTTCAAACCAAAGACGCAGCCCATCTACAATGTGTAATAATAGACCCGCGAATAATACAATTTCCATCGTACGGATAACTGGATTATGAGCCATGAATTCTGCTCCTTCATTGAAGGCCACGCCTCCGTCATTCAAGAAAATCAACGCATTTAAGCTGCAATGAACTAAAAGGAAGCTGATTAAAAATAGACCGGTAATGGCCATCAGGAGCTTTTTCCCAAGTGAAGAATTAAGTGATTTTGCTAACCAAGACATAAATAATTGTATTTGTTAAGAGGAAATAAAAATAAACGAACAGGTCCGATTTTTTTAAGCAACCAAAACTACAATCGAAACGCCGCTCTATCAAATTTAAAACGTAAAAAATCCGTTTTTTTTGAAAAAAAGGATTTGCCTGCTTAACTTACAGCTAATCAAAAATGTTTTATGTTTCTTAAAAAGATAAGTCTCTATTTTCTATTCCTATGTTTGTTGAGCTTTGCTTCACAGGCAACCCACTTAAAAGGGGGAGAGATTTCCGTTAAGCGGATTTCGGAGAAAACATTGACCTTCGAATTTACATTAACTACCTACACTGAAAATAACCAAGCAAACGTGCTTCAAAATGACGTTAAATTTTGCTTTGGTGATGGTTCGACCACTTTAGTGGCTAAGCGCGCTACTGGATTTCCAGTTAATTTAGGTAATGGTACATTAAAAAATGTCTATATAATTCAATATACCTATCCTGCGGCATCCTTATTTTATAAAGTATCTGTGGCAGTTCCTAATCGGAATGAAGGTGTGCTAAACATAACTCGTTCAGTAGATGTGCCCTTTTATGTAGAGACTATTTTCTCCATCAATGCCGGTTTAGGATTAAATTCTACCCCCATCTTATTAAATCCAGCAGTGGATTTGACCGCGATTATAGGACAACCCTTTATTCATAATGCCAATGCAGTAGATGCGGAGGGTGACTCCTTAGCCTACAGGTTATCAGTCTCTAGAACTGGGGCAGAACTTACTTGTGATCCAGCAAGTCGCGGTTTAATGGCTCCTAATTTCAAGCAACCCAATGAGGTGTCCACCACAGTACCTTCTACCTTTTTAATCGATTCAAAAACAGGTGATCTAAAATGGAACTCGCCTC
Source organism: Aquirufa sp. (assembly GCA_044353355.1). Lineage (GTDB taxonomy): Bacteria > Bacteroidota > Bacteroidia > Cytophagales > Spirosomataceae > Aquirufa. The sequence continues at coordinate 3,373 of JBILCC010000097.1, read as the reverse complement.
AGCAAGTAGGTTTATACAATTGTGCCTTTATTATTGAAGAATGGCGGAATGGGGTAAAGATTTCTGAGACGGTGCGTGATATGCAGATCGAAGTGAAAGATTTAGATAATAAAGGACCTAAAATTACGATACCTGCTGATGTGTGCGTTCAGGCGGGGACTAAGATTTCTCAGACGGTTACTGCAATCGATCAAGCTTCTAAAACGGGTAGGGTTGACCCCTTAACCATTACCAGTACCGGTAATGTATATCCGATTGATACGGTATATGCTGTGAAGCCACCTTTTGCCACTTTTGTAAGTACCCCAAGGCAGACACTGATTCAAGCGGTGGGGACTTTTAATTGGCAAACAGATTGTATTCACATCCGAAAAGAGCCATATGATGTATTATTCAAGGTGGAAGATGTACCGCCCATTTCCTTAGGTTTAGGAGGCTATTTAGTGGATAGCAAGTTGTGGAAAATTCAGGTGCAGGCTCCTGCCATAAAGAATTTGAAGACAACGATCCCCCTTCCTGCTACAGGGATTAAATTAACTTGGGATCCCTACAGCTGTGCCTTACCCTCCGCAAAAATTCGCGTTTTCAGGAAGATAGGTGATTGTTTCCAAGTAACTCAAAAAACGTGTGAGACGGGAATGACCGCGACAGGATTTGTGGAGATTGGTACGTTGACTTCTACAGAGACCTCTTTTGTAGATCTTTCTGTGGCGAAAAACATCAATTATAATTACATTCTTTTGGTTTCATTTATTGATTCCAAAGGTAATCTAGCTTACAGCCCGCTTTCTAATTCCTCTTGTAATTTGATTTTAACGGCCTCTTCGATTATGACCAATGTGTCTGTTAAAAAAACAAATAAAACGACAGGAGAGATTCTAGTGAAATGGACAAAGCCTCTCAAATTTAATCCATCGCTATATCCTGCCCCTTATTTTTATCAGCTACAGCGAGCTGAGGGCACCGCGATTTTGGACTATAAATCGATCGGAGCTTTAATTCCAGCGAGTATTTCTACAGCGGTTAATGATACCACATTCACGGATACAGGATTAAATACAGAGGAAAAATCATACCGGTACCGTACGTTATTTTATTATACGATTGATGGGAAACAGGTGTTGATGGACCCTCCATCAGGCGCTACTAATGTGGCATTGGTGGCTAATTCAGGTATTAATTCAGTAAAATTAAGCTGGTCAGCCTCTGTTCCTTGGTCTAATGAAAATAAGGTGCATCAGGTTTTTCGAGAATACCCGCGCGGGTCTGGTAAGTTTAATCAAATAGCAGCTGTACCAGTAGGCGATTCAGGTTCCTTTAAATTCACGGATGCTGGACAAGACAGTTTCGCTGGAGATGGGACATTTAATTACTCCATGAAGGCGGATTCCTCTTATTGCTATTATGTGGAGACCTTAGGAAGTTATGGAACAGGTTTGCCGGTGATGCAATTAATTAATGCCTCCCAAATCACCTGTGCTAAATCCTTGTCAGATATTTCACCATGTCCTCCTAAGCTCGTTTTGAACGCAGTTGATTGTGCATCTTTGGATGCCAAAGCAGATTGTGAATTCTCTAGTTTTACCAACCAACTGACTTGGACTCCTACCGTCTCGGGAATATGTGATCCAGATATCGTCAGTTATAAACTGTATTATGCGAAAGATCCATCCTCTGCCTATACGGTCTTGTATACTGGGGCGAATACCAATTTTGCACATGTAATGGAGAAGAGTTTCCGTGGATGCTATTATGTTACGGCCATTAGTGGCTTAGGTAAGGAGAGTGGGCCAAGTGCTAAATTATGTGTGGACAATTGTGCTTCTTTTGATTTACCTAATATATTTAGTCCGAACGGAGATGGTTTGAATGATACCTTCAGACCGATGCGATGCCCGCGCTTTGTTACTCAAGTAGTCGCAACAATCGTCGATCGGAACGGACAATGGGTGTATCAATATGCTGGACCATTGGAAGGATTTGGCTGGAATGGTACCGGATCTAATGGTAATCAGATGGCTGCCTCTACCTATTATTACTCGGTAGATGTTATTTTTGATGTCTTAGATACAGAGAAACAAACCAAAAACTTGAAAGGGTGGGTCGAACTAGTTCGCTAAGATGGACGGAATCGTATTAATTGATGGCAATTGCCGCTTTTGTCGCTACAGCTCGAAGCTTCTAAAAAGAATGGTATGCTCAGACCTCCACATTATTCCTGAGACTTCCTTTACGGAGTTTCCCCTCCCCGCTATCGATAGTATTAAGTGGGTGGTAGGTCACGACGTTTATGTGAAGTCGGATGCCATCTCTCGCATTTTAGCTCATTCGCATTGGTATTTTCAGCCTATTCGTGTTTTGTTTCTATTGCCTTCTTTTATACTAGACAAAGGCTACGATTGGGTGGCGAAGAATCGATTATTTTGGGGTAAATCGGTGGACGATTGTGCCATTTAGGGCTTTTGGCCTATCTTTGTGAAAATTTTAATCAAAAATCATTCAAATGAAAGCATATATTTTTCCAGGTCAAGGTTCTCAATTTCCAGGTATGGCAAAGGATCTTTACACGAATTTTCCTTTAGCAAAGAAGATTATCGATGAGGCAGATGCCATTTTAGGTTTCTCCCTATCATCTGTGATGTTCGAAGGAACAGACGAGGAATTAAAGCAAACGAAAGTGACGCAGCCTGCGATTTATTTGCATTCTATTTTGATTCCCAAATTAGGGAAAGATTTTGCTCCCTCTATGGTGGCAGGTCACTCTTTAGGCGAGTTCTCTGCCCTCGTTTCTGCGGGCGGCTTAAGCTGGCAAGATGGATTAAGATTAGTGTACCAAAGAGCCCTTGCGATGCAAAAGGCCTGTGAAATCGAACCAAGCACCATGGCCGCTGTTTTAGGTTTGCCCGATGCAACGATTGAAGAAATTTGTCAAGCCTACGGTCCATCCGTAGTAGCCGCCAACTTTAACTGCCCAGGTCAAGTAGTGATCTCTGGATCTGTGGAAGGTATTGAAGCAGTAGGTATTCAATTAAAAGAAGCAGGAGCGAAGCGCGTATTGCCATTACCTGTCGGAGGCGCCTTCCACTCGCCGTTTATGGAACCCGCTCGCGTGGAATTAGCCGCTGCCATTGAGGCAACCGAAATCGTTCGACCTATTTGTCCTATTTTCCAAAACGTCAACGCTAAACCCTCACAAGACCCAGCCGAGATCAAAGCGAATTTAATTTCGCAATTGACGGGTGCCGTTCGTTGGACGCAGTCCGTAGAAGCCATGGTCGCTGCGGGTGCAATCGAATTCATCGAATGCGGTCCGGGTAAAGTATTGCAAGGCCTTGTGCGCAAGATCCACGCGGAGGCCGTTGTGTCTTCCTTT
>JBILCC010000094.1:0-6530 GCA_044353355.1 Aquirufa sp. | reverse complement strand
CCTGGAGAAGAACGCACAAAATCCAAAAGTAAATCATGATTCGCACGTAAATAGGGCAGAAGCTGCGCTAACCACTCTTCCCCATGAGCATAAGTGGCTAACATCACTTCAATACTATGTCTGGATAGCATGGAGAAGAAGCCAGCGGATGCTTTGGTGAATTTATCTCGAAGTGCAGCATCGGGAATGACAGCGACAGCGCCACCTAATCCCGCTGTATTAAAAGCTTTAGAAGTAGCGAAAAAGCTAATGATAGGTTGTTTTTCAAATCGCCCAATCGAAATGTGTTTCGACTGAGGATACAAGCGCAAATCGGCGTGAATTTCATCAGAAACAATAGTTACGTTATATTTCGCACAAAGATCAACAATGCGTAAGATTTCTGTCTCATTAAAAATCGTCCCACCTGGATTATGTGGATTACAAAAAAGAAAAACTTTCGGCCCTTTTTGAAGACCTCGTTCGAAATCTTCAAAATCATAGGTCCAACGATCACCTTCCTTGATCATTTCAAACGTAATCAGTGGGCAATTAACCCAACCGGCCACTAAATGAAAGGGATGATACACAGGAACCGCGGTAATAATTCCTTCCTTCTCATTGGTCAATGCCGCACATGCAGCAGTAATTCCGGGCACAATACCAGGAATCCAAACTTGCGAATCAAGCGAAGTAGACCAAGCGTAATCGATTTCAATTTTACGCTGAGCCGCTAATTTCAACGTTTCAGGAACAATAGAGTAACCTAAAATACCGTGAGCCGTGATACGATCCAATGCCTGTAAAATTTCATCCGCCACCGGAAAATCCATATCAGCCACGGGCATTGGAAGCATATCTGTAGGGTAAGTCACATTATCCCATTTGAATGAATGGGTTTGGCGGCGATCAATAATTTGGTCGAAATCGTAATGTTTATTTGGCATATTCCGGTCTAAAGACATTAAATCCTATCATGGAGGGATGATTCTTTAAATATACGGAAATTGATTCAACTGATTGACACACTTTTCTGCGATCTTGAGAAGCGTGGACTAAATAAAATTGACCTTTATGTTGACGGATAAAGCCTACGTGTTGGTAATCAAGGTCTTTACGCTTTGAAACAAAAGCAATCACATCACCTGATTGAAGATAAGAAGACACTTGAGAAAAGGATGCACTAGGAACATAGGTCATCGAGCCTAAATCGTTTTCCATTTTCTGAATAGCAGGGAGCACAATCATCCATTTTTTAGGAGCCAAAAATTGCGACAAAAAATCCACTTTTTTAACTGCCAAAACGCGGAATGCAGGCGGAATAACCTGTTTAAACAAGCCTTTGTCCTCCATTTGGAGAAATGTGGCGCTTAAATAATGATTCCTATTTTCATAGGAAATAGGCTTTCTAGCATAACGAATCCGCTCTAATTCACGAAGGAATATAGAATCAACTCCTTTGGAACGGTATAAACTCCACACATTCTCCACAAAGGTCACGCAATCAAAACCAGAAAAATCCACCACAAACTTCTCCGGATTTTCCTTTGATAAAGCATGAGAGGCATAGGGAAGGCCATAAAATTGCTCCGCAATCAACAAAGAATTATGCTTTTCTCGGGCCGCTTGAATACGAGGCAAAACTGCTGACGGAATTACCTGAGAAAAAGCGATGAAAGGGAAAAGCAAAAATACCCAGACTTTCATACTAGGCCTTCTCCTTTATCCATAATACGCTAATTGAACCGGCAATAAAAAAGAAACCCGCTACCACGATAGCGAAAATAGCATTACCACCATACACGTGTTTCACTAAAGATCCTCCAATGATACCGCTCACGATTTGAGGTAGGGTAATGAAGAAATTGAAGATACCCATATATACGCCCATTTTAGACATTGGAATGGAACCAGCTAAAATGGCATAAGGCATCGCTAAAATAGAGGCCCAAGCCATTCCCACACCCACCATACTGAATATCAGCATCTGTGGATCAGAGATAAAATAGATAGATATTAATCCCAATCCACCGGCAATTAACGAAACCGCGTGTGTCGCTTTATTTCCAATGGCTTTAGCAATGCGTGGTAAAAAGATGGCATAAACAGCTGAAACAGCACTATAAACACCAAATATAATACCTACCCAGTTCGCTGCATTTTGGAATTCAGGAGAACTATGATCGTCCATCGGTAATCCATAGACATGATGCGCAATCGCAGGAGTGGAGAATACCCACATCGAAAATAAGGCAAACCAAGAGAAGAATTGCACCACACCTAATTGACGCATCGTGAAAGGCATTTCCTTGACATAACGAAATACAGACCAAATAGAATCCTTCGAACCTTCTTCCTCGAATCCCATCGCCTCGCGTTCTGCAGGAGAATATTCCTTAGTTGTGGCAATCGTCCAAACAATCGCCATAATAAACACAGCTGCCCCAACATAAAAACTATATAACACGTTATCAGGAATTTGGCCTTCCACAGCATCCTTTGAAATACCAAACCAATTACCAAACATATAGGGTAACCAAGAACCCACTACCGCTCCAATTCCAATCAAGAAAGTCTGAATCGAAAAGCCCAGCGTATTTTGTTCCTCCGGTAAATTATCTGCCACCAGTGCTCTAAATGGTTCCATCGCCACATTAAAAGAAGCATCCATCATCATTAAAATACCCGCTCCCACAATCATAGGGGGAATAAAATTAGCTAATGCCCCCGCATGTGGGAAGAAGAACAAAGCTGTAGCAGCCAAAATTGCTCCGGTTAAAAAGAAAGGTTTTCTACGACCCAATCCATTCCAAGTACGATCTGAATAAAAACCAATAATCGGCTGAATAATCATCCCTGTTAAAGGCGCCGCTAACCAAAACCAAGATAATTGCTCGACATCAGCACCGAAATTTTGAAGGACACGAGAGGCATTACCATTCTGTAAAGCAAAACCGAACTGAATTCCTAAAAATCCAACACTCATATTAAAGATTTGGCCGATGCTTAAACGCGGCTTAGTAAATGTTTTCATAGGTTTTTATAGTGAAATAATGATTGCGGAATTAGAAGGAATTTGAATGAGATTACCTTCGACTTTCCCCGCCGCAGCTGCAGGAGGCACAAAGGATTTGAACGTTTTAAGCGTATAGGATTTTATTCCCATCATATCTAGTGCTAACGTAGGGATTTCGATATTGAAATCGTGATTCTCAGAATCAAAATTACAAATGATTAAGTTGCGACCTTTATCTGTATAGCGTAGATAGGCATATACTTTATCTTTTGGATAGGCCGAATTTTGAGCGTATTGAAGATCAAAAAACTTTCCTTTTTGAATCACTTCGCTCGAATTAATCCACGCTAACAATTCGCCATAAAAAGAATCAATTTCTTTTTCAGCCGCAGTTAATTTACCACCGTCAAATTTCCCGCCATTTAGCCAGCGCTGGTGCGTGTCCACCCGGTAGAAGTCAAACATCGTGGTACGATCGTCAGCCTCATTAAATCCTTCAATTTCCTGTGCTTTCTCCCCAAACTCCTGACCAAAATAGATCATTAAAGGTCCATCGTGCATACTCGCAGTCAAAACCATACCAGGAATCGTAGACCAAAAATTAGATGCCGCAAAGCCTGGTGAATTCAATCGAGTCTCATCGTGATTTTCTAAAAAACGTAACATGTGGTTCGCAAAATCACCAGATTCATTTTGCCAAACACGGGTAATGTCAATCGTAGTCGCGCCAGGTTTCTTTTCCATAATATGACGAATACCGTCATAAAGACCCACTTTATCATACAAATAGTCAAATCCTCCTTTGAAAATGTAATTCCGGTATTCTTGTGGATTATAGATTTCAGCAATAAATACAGCCTCTGGATTGATTGATTTCACTTTAGGAATCGCATAAGCCCAAAACTCAACTGGGACCATCTCCGCCATATCACAACGGAATCCATCCACACCTTTTTTGGTCCAATAAACTAACACATCCGTCATTTTCAACCACGTATCTGGAATCGGATCAAAATGAGTCTGATTTCCGTGTTGAAGATCAACACCGTAGTTCAACTTGACCGTTTCAAACCAATCGTGAATCGAAGGTTGAGCGGAGAATACGTTGTTACCACTCACTTTCGCAGGAATTTCAATGTAAGGAACTGTCACCGGAACTGGCGGATTCACACCCGTAGGAATGGTAAACTGAGTACCTGGTAAATAGTAAAAATTATTGGAAGCAGAGAAGGAGAGGTCTTTGTTATCGTTTTGGCCAAAATCAACCACTCCCACCGGTTTCTGATCCGAATGATACGCTCTAGCCAGGTGATTAGGTACAAAATCCAAGACTAATTTTAAATCTGCCTGATGGACACGATCTAACATAGCAGCAAATTCTTGCATCCGATCTGCCGGTTTATCTGCTAAAAATGGATTCACATCATAATAATCCTTAATCGCAAAGGGCGAACCCGCGCGGCCTTTAACCACTTGTGGATGATCTAAAGGCGATCCGAAAGCGGAAAAATCCTCCATCGTCGCATGCTCTAAAATCCCCGTCGTATATAGATGAGAATAACCTTTCTTCTTCAAGGCCTGCAAACCCTTGGCAGATACATCTTTAAATTTCGTTACACCATTCTCTGTAGCAGAACCATTTCTCTTAACATCTGTTTTTTGATTTCCCCAAAGATGGAACATCATTTGGTAAACGACATGTTTATCAGTTTTTACGGGTTTCTGAGCCATAAGGGGATACATTAACAAGGCGGAAAATAGAACAAGATAAAATTTAAGCATATAATTTAAAATAAACTGTCTAGCACAGCAGAAAAAGGTTTTTTGGCAGATGTAAATGTAATAATTTTGCTAATCTTTAAAACAATCCCTACCTAAATATGTCTTACAAAGCCTGCCTTTTTGATCTCGACGGAGTATTAGTTGACACAGCGATTTACCACTTTCAAGCCTGGAAAATGCTAGGAGAGAATTTCAATTACCAATTAACCGAAGAGCAAAACGAACAATTAAAAGGCGTTTCTAGGGTAGAATCCTTGAATCGCATTTTGGAATGGGCATCTTATTCGGCTACCGATGAGCAAAAAGAAGCTTGGTTGAAAGAGAAAAACGACAATTACTTGCACTTAATTTCGAATATGAACCCCGCCGAAATCCTTCCGGGTGTGGTGGATTTCTTAGGCCAAATCAAAGCAGAGGGCTATAAAATTGCCTTAGGTTCCGCCAGCAAAAACGCGGAGATCATCTTAGAAAAGACAGGATTAATGCCTTGGTTTGATCTAATCATCGATGGAAATAAAGTAAGTAAAAGTAAACCTGACCCTGAGGTATTCATAAAAGGAGCCGAAGGCCTAGGTCTTTCTCCTGCAGAATGCATCGTTTTCGAAGATGCGCAGGCCGGAGTGGAAGCAGCTATTAATGGAGGAATGAAAGTGATTGGTATAGGTGAGGAGTCTATATTAAGTGGTGCAGACAAAGTAATTCCAAACTTTATAGGGACGAAATCAACCGTTTTACTCCATTTTTAAAGAAACAGCTTAGCACAGAAATGTCCAAAATTTGCAATTATCTATTTTTGTAAAATTATTCTATTTACCTAATCAACAGAATGAAGCAATATCTAAAAATTGATGAGTGGAAGGTTATCGAAGACCAATTTCACCCCGCCTATAACGAAATAACAGAATCCATTTTTTCTCTGGGCAATGGCCGTATGGGACAAAGAGGGTCTTTTGAGGAAACCTACACCGGGAAAACCTTACAAGGGAATTACGTGGCAGGCGTCTATTATCCAGATAAAACGCGCGTAGGTTGGTGGAAAAATGGGTATCCAGAATATTTTGCCAAAGTTTTAAATGCCGCTAACTGGAATGGTCTATCTATCCAGATTGGCGGAGTAGAGGTCGATTTACACACGAGTGAAATCCATTCATTTTACCGTGAATTGAATATGAAGGAAGGATATATCCTTCGTACTTGTGAAATCACACTTTCGAACGGTAAACGTTTAGCCATCGAATCCATTCGCCTAAATAGCATGGCAGATGATGAATCAGGCGTTATTTCCTATTCCATCACACCGATAAACTTCACCGAAGAAATTCTGGTAAAAGCCTTTATTGATGGAGACATTAAGAACAAGGATTCGAATTACGATGAGAAATTCTGGGATGAGGTAAAAGTAGGTTCGAATTTTGTTTGGTCTAAAACCAAGAAAACAGGCTTCGAAGTCATTACAGCTCAGCAAATAGAGATTTTAACGAATGGTCAAAAAGTAGACGCAAAAGCTACCTCAACAACCCGCGAAAAATACAGTGAGCTTGCTTACACGCTATCAGCAAAGCAAGGAGAAAAGTTAACCATCATCAAGTATGCGGTTAATATTAGCTCAGAAAATCACCCAACAGCGTCCTTTGAAAAGATCGCCTCAGACTATTTAGCCCGTATTTCAGCGAAAAGTTTTGACAAAATGTTGCAAGAACAAGCGGCAGCTTGGGCGACCAAATGGGCCATCAATGATATCATCATTTCAGGT
>JBILCC010000025.1:0-19440 GCA_044353355.1 Aquirufa sp. | reverse complement strand
ATTTATTGCTGATTTACACACGCTTACTTCCTTAAAGGATGGTGAAAGTATCCGTAGCAACACCTTATCGATAGCTGCCGCTTGGCTGGCTTTTGGTTTTGATACGGAGAAAAATTACTTCTACCGCCAGTCTAAATTAGCTGCTTACCACACCGAATTAATGTGGTATTTGAATTGCTTTACGCCTTTTCCTATGCTGGCGAATGCGCACAGCTTTAAGGACAAATCAGATAAACTATCGGATGTAAACGCTGGTTTGTTCACCTATCCCGTCTTACAAGCGGCAGATATCGTTTTGTACGATGCGCAAATCATACCCGTAGGCAAGGACCAAAGACAGCACATCGAAATGACCCGTGATATCGCTAATTCCGTGAACAAGCGATATAACAAAGACATTTTCGTCCTACCCGAAGCACGTATCAACGAAAATGTGATGACCATTCCTGGTTTAGATGGAGCTAAGATGAGTAAGTCATTGAACAATTACATTGATATCTTCTTACCTGAAAAAGATTTATTGAAGCAGATCAAAAAGATTGTCACAGACACCACTCCATTAGAAGAACCTAAAAATCCAGATAACGATATTACGTTCAAACTATACCAATTAATGGCTTCCCCGACTCAAGTGGCAGAAATGCGCGCTAATTATGAAGCAGGAGGTTATGGATACGGTCATGCAAAACAAGCCTTACATGAATTGATATTAGGTTATTTCAAAGAGGCAAGAGAGAAATTCGATTATTTCATCGCACATCCGGAGATCATTGAAGAGAAATTAGCACTAGGCGAAAAGAAGGTTCAACCCATCGCTGAAGCTACTATCGCTAGAATTCGCGCTGAATTTAAATTCTAAGCTATGTTTCCATCCTGGGATGCCCATTTATTTCGATTGATTAATCAGGGAAACCAGCCTTGGTTAGATGGGCCCATGGAAATCATTTCAGGTAAATTAACCTGGATTCCTCTATACGGTTTACTAATTTACTTCCTACATAAGCGCTTTCAGACTAAATCTAAGAAAGCCCTTATCTATTTAGTTTCAACGATCGTTTTTGCCGATCAAATTAGTTCAAGTTTGTTCAAGCCCCTTTTTAAGCGCTTAAGACCTTGTCACGTGGATGAATTTCAATCGTGGATTCATTTGCCGGCAGGCTGTGGTGGTCAATTTGGCTTTTGCTCCTCGCATGCTGCCAATTCCTTCGCAATTGCTGTAGGTTTTTATTTGTTGACTAAGAATAAGTCAGCGGGTATTGCCCTGGTTCTTTGGGCATCCATCATTTCTTATAGCAGAATCTACCTAGGAGCCCATTATCCTTTAGATGTGCTCGTGGGAGCTTTAGTAGGATCAATAGGGGCGTGGGGGCTATTTAAAGCTTATGAAAGATTAATCAAAAAGTCATAAGTATCGATTCCATCTGCGAAATCATCGAGGGCTGGGTGTTGACTTTGGCCAAAACCGATCTCTAAACCTACCTTGCACTGAATTTTTTCCTCGCGCTCCTGAATCCAAGCTTGTAAAGAAGCTTCATCTGAATAGCGATGCACGTATAAAACGCCCACGGGGGAAACTAAATCATCATTCTCTGTGACTAATAGATTACCCAAATCAAAATGCGGAATCTGGTTCAATAAGAACAAAGTACGGTGGTATTGAAAGTTATTGGAGTACTTCGAATGATCTAAAACCCACGTTTCCTTTGTCAATTCATCAAATAAGGATGTCAAATCATAAGTTGCAGGAACCGCTATCGTCGAAACGTTCCTACAACCTAAACCATAATAGGTAAAGATGTCTTGGGCTAAACCTTTGAAATCTTCCTGCATCTCATTCCCCTTTAAAACGGCTAATGAGCTACGGTTCTTCCGAATGATATGCGGAATCGTGGAGAAATAATGGGCAAAATAACCTCCGGAGAAATCACTTCCTGTCGCAATTACCGCATCCATTCCTTGCAAACGCTCAATAATACTGACAGGAACTTCTTCATCGTACGATTTCATCGCGAATACATAGAGTTGCATCAAAGCCTTATCTTGTGAACTCAATTTCAAAGAGGCTTGATGCCCTGAAGCTAATACCATTAAAACGTCGTGCAAACCCACAGCCGGTAAATTACCCGCCAAAACAATACCTACATTCTTAGACTCAGCGGCTTGAATAGGGTGTTTTGCGTAAAAATCTTCCCAGGCTTGCACCGAAAAGAATTGCTCTTCAATCGCTTGCATCGCGTGACGAACCAAGGTATCTGAAAACCAAGGATTCTCATTCACAGATCTATCTATAAATAGTTCTATTTTTTCTCGATTCAATTCATCCGAAAAAAATGTTTTCAAGAAAGAAATAAGCTGCAAAAAGGAAGCCTTGGGCATAATTGTATAGATTTTACCCTACAAAGGTCGAAATTTTTTCCGTTAGTCCATATAAATTATATACTATTCAAATTTATGTTTGTAAATTGCAGAATCAAACAAAAACATTGGTATGGCAATTATCATAACAGACGAATGTATTAACTGCGGGGCTTGTGAACCAGAATGCCCTAACACAGCGATTTATGAAGGTGGTGTAGAATGGACTTGGGCCGGCGGTACTGCTTTAACAGAAATTGAACTAGAAGATGGCTCATCAATGGATGCTAAAACACCTGTAGAGCCCGTTTCTGAAGAATTCTATTATATCGTTCCCGATAAATGTACAGAGTGTACCGGTTTCCACGAGGAGCCACAATGTGCGGCAGTTTGTCCGGTTGATTGCTGCGTACCAGATCCAGATCAAGTAGAAGATAAAGAGACTTTATTAGCTAAGAAGGCGTGGTTGCATGCGGAATAATTAAAAGCTTCGCTTTTAATTTAGATTATAGAGCATAGAGCATAAAGTATAAATAAGGATGGGGCTTAGGCCCCATTTTTTATGTCCATACTTTTCTGAAGGCCATCGCCGCAAGCGAATCCAACTTTATTCTTTGTGCTTTGTGCTTTATTCTTTCGTTTCTGAAAGCCATCGCCTTCGGCGATTCCGAATTTATTCTTTGTGCTTTGTGCTTTATTATTTCGTTTCTGAAGGCCATCGCCGCAAGCGAATCCAACTTTATTCTTTGTGCTTTGTGCTTTATTCTTTAAATAAGACAATCGACTCCCGACTAGCGACTCTTGACTAATTTTATATTTTTCCAAGAAGCATATTCATAGGTTTAATTTTCACCACATTTTATTTTAATTTTTGCAAAATCATAAATTTTAGGTTTAATTTTTAACCACTTTTTGACATTTTTCTGCAAAAAGACTAAAAATAGGTTAAGTTTTTGTTGAAAATATTTGGAAAGTACAATTTAAGGCTTCATCTTTGATTCGTAATCAAGCATTATTTACTCTTAAACAATTGCCCTCATGAAAAAAACGATCCTAACAGCCCTATTTGCCGCAACAGTATTTTGTGGATTTTCCCAAGAAAAAGAAGCGGAAGCTCCGAAGTTTTCTTTCTCAGGTTACATTGATTCATACTATATGTTGAATTTCAATAACCCATCAAGCAGAAGCAACCTTGGTGCCTCTGGATACGAAAGAGCATTCGACCAGAAGTCGAATCAATTTTCATTAGGACTTGTCCAAACTAAATTTGGATACGCTACTAAATCCGCCGACGTAGTAGTTGATTTAACATTCGGACCCAATGCAGACCTTGGACAATATGGTAACGTGATCGGACCTTTAGGCGCAGGAAAAGCTTCTACTGCTTTGGCTATCAAACAAGCCTATTTTAACTGGAAAGCAAGTGACAAACTAACATTAACTGTTGGACAATTTGGAACTCATATCGGATACGAAGTAATCGACGCTCCGATCAACTACAACTATTCACTTTCTAACCTGTTCAATAATGGACCGTTCTATCATATTGGCGCTAAAGCGAATTACGCATTCTCTGACAAATTTTCTGCCATGGTTGGATTGGTCAACAATGTGGATAATTTAAATGACAACAACGCATCTAAAGGATTTATCTACCAAGTATTCACCTCACCGGCAGCAGGTTGGAACGTATATGTAAATGGTATTAGCTCAAACGAATCTGCTCCTTTATCAACTGGGAAGGATGATTCAGGAAGTTACAACTTGTTAGATTTGACTACATCTTACCAAATAACGCCTAAATACCTTTTAGGATTAAACGCTGCTTACGGATCACAAACAGGTGATTTCCAAGGTGGCGGCAACGTAGGCGACAGCAAAACTTGGGGTGGAGTTGCCCTTTACTCTAACTATGCTTTCACTGATAAATTCAGCGTAGGTGGCCGTTATGAGGTTTTCGATAACACATCAGGCGCGCGTTCTTTACGTGCAGCAGATGGTTCTGGAACTGATGTAAGCTCATTCACTTTAACTGCCACATTCACCGCAGCTGAAGGACATTTATTAATCAAACCAGAATTACGTACTGACTCTTACAAAACAGCTCAATTCGTAGATGGCGATGACAAAGAACAAAAATCGCAAACTACATTAGGAATGCACTTCATCTATAAGTTTTAATCATATCCACCCTTAACATTTAAAAACATGACGACACAAAAACCAACCTGGATCCCGTTATTAGTATTATTAGCGGTAGCCGTCCTTGCATTGTTCACAACTTCCGTTCCGGGTGCAATGCCTACAGAAGGATTAGACACAGGTGACACGGCCTGGATGATTGTTGCCTCTGGCTTAGTATTATTAATGACACCTGGATTAGCCTATTTCTATGGTGGAATGGTAAATCACAAAAACGTGATCTCAACGATGTTACAATCGTTTATCGCGATGGGAGTAATCTCGGTGATTTGGATTGTATTTGGTTTCTCTTTAGCCTTCGGAGACTCTTTAGGTGGCTGGATTGGAGACCCTAGAACCTTCTTTATGTTCAATGGGGTATTTGATCATAAATTATCTTTAGGATCATCAGATCAATTAAAATTCACAATCCCATTCGCCTTATTTGCATTTTTCCAAATGAAGTTTGCCGTTATCACTCCAGCATTAATCTCTGGTGCATTAGCAGAACGTATTAACTTCCGTGCATTTGTTCTATTCATGGTTCTTTTCTGCGTGGTAGTTTATGCTCCATTAGCTCACTGGACATGGCACCCAGATGGTTTCTTATTTAACTTAGGTGTTTTGGATTTTGCAGGTGGAACAGTAGTACACATGTCTGCAGGTTGGGCTGCTTTAGCGGGTGCTTTATACTTACGTCGCCGTAAGTCTCACATCGAGTCTAATATCTTGCCTCCAGCTAACATCCCTTACGTATTATTAGGAACAGGTTTATTATGGTTCGGTTGGTTCGGTTTCAATGCAGGTTCTGCAGTAGGAGCAAACGGTTTAGCTGTAACCGCTTTCGCAACAACTCACGTGGCAGCTGCGGCAGCAGGTTTATCTTGGATCTTATTTGATGTAACGCGTGGTAAGAAAGTTTCTGCCTTAGGATTTTGTATTGGTGCAGTGGTAGGTTTAGTAGCTATCACACCTGCGTCCGGTTTCGTAACCGTTCCGGTAGCTATTTTCATCGGTGTAGTAGCTGCGATTGTTTCTAACATTGCTGCACACTGGAGAGCCTCTTCTAACTTAGATGATACATTAGACGTATTCCCTTGTCACGGTTTAGGCGGCATGGTTGGTATGTTGATGACCGGCATCTTCGCCACATCAGCTGTTAATGCAGCTGTGGCTGAGCAAGGTTTATTCTACGGAGAAATCTCCTTATTCTTAAAGCACTTATTAGCCTTAGCAATCGTATCAGCTTTTGCTTTTGGTTTATCTTATATCCTGTTGATCGTTACGGACAAAATTATTCCGTTACGTGTGAACGAGGAAGAAGAAAGATTAGGTTTGGATATCTCACAACACGATGAGTCGTTAGCTGAGTAATTCAACAACAGCAAAGCCGCAAGTAATGGTTCTTGTGGTTTTGTTTCAATCAAAAAGTCGGAGGCCTATGGTTTCCGACTTTTTTGTTTTATGACAGATTAAAGCATAAAGCACAAAGAATAAAGCATAGAAGTGGAATCGGCTTCGCCGATAAACTCATTTAAAACGCAAAAAGCGGCATCGCCGCTTTTATCCAAATTTATTCTTTTTGCTTTATGCTTTGTGCTCTAAAACCACCCCCAACATTTCACCCGTCTCATTCAAGTTCTTATAACGAACTTGCTGAATCGTGTTGATTTGCAAAGGATCAAAAGGCACCATCACGCGAACGTAGTTTTCAGAAAAGCCCTCCATGGTTCCGGGAGTCGCCGATTCCTCGAACAACACTTGACCTTTTAAACCGGCTTGGGATTCATAAAAAGCACGACGCTTTTTATCAGATAAAATATGTAACATTTTCGAGCGCTCCGCCTTTTGCATACCATCTACTTTGGGTTTAATATCCACCGCATAGGTATTAGGACGCTCAGAATAAGGGAAAACATGTAAATAGGAGATATCCAAACCATTCAAAAACTCATAGGTCTCTAAAAATAATTCAGGCGTTTCTCCAGGGTGGCCCACGATCACATCGACACCGATACACGCATTGGGCATCACTTCTTTAATAGAGCTCACGCGATCCACGTACAATTCTCGCTGATAGCGGCGCTTCATTAATCTCAAAACGGCATTTGATCCGGATTGCAATGGAATATGAAAGTGTGGAACAAACTTAGTAGAAGAACCTAGAAAGGCAATCATCTCGGAAGTCAACAAATTAGGCTCAATGGATGAAATACGGAAACGCTGAATCGTAGATTTATATTCTATCGCCTGAACAAGCTGAAAAAAAGTCTCTATGCGTTTGCCATTTTGAATTCCGAAATCACCGATATTGACTCCAGTGAGGACAATTTCCTTGACACCTTTGGCAGCAATCTCCTCAATTAAACCCAACACTTTCTCTACCGTATCCGAACGCGATTGACCGCGCGCTAACGGAATTGTGCAGTAAGAACAAGGATAATCACAACCATCTTGCACCTTTAAGAAAGTACGCGTACGATCATTTACAGAATAAGAAGCATGGTAATCAAGATCATAGCGAATCTCGGAGGCTATTAACTTAGGCAAATCCGTAGAATTACGATCTAAATAGGGTGGAAGGAGAGTGGGCAATTGAAACTTTTCATTGGCACCTAAAACCAAATCGACACCTGGAATAGCAGAAATCTCCTCCGGCTTTAGCTGGGCATAACATCCAATAATCACTACCGTTGCATTAGGACTAACTTTCTTAGCTTCTCGAACGACTTTTTTACACTTCTTATCTGCCTGCTCCGTCACGCTACAGGTATTGATGACAAACAAATCGGGTTGATCCTGAAACTCTGCGCGTACAAAACCCATTGGCTCGAGAGATCGAGCAATAGAGCTAGATTCGGCAAAATTCAATTTGCAACCAAGAGTGTAAAAAGCGACTTTTCTCATACCTGAAATCAGGCTACAAAGGTAAAACAAAAATGGCGGGAAAACCCGCCATCTTGTCTATAAAAGTATATAAATGCTTAATAAATAAACTAAATTTTAGCTGTTTTAACCGTTTTGATAATACGTGCAGCTACTTTATATGGATCCGCTGCTGAGTTAGGACGACGGTCTTCTAACCAACCTTTCCATCCTTTTTCAACTACTGCGATTGGAATACGAATCGAGGCGCCACGATCAGAAACTCCGTAAGAGAAATCGTGAATTGAAGCTGTCTCGTGCTTACCTGTTAAACGCATGTGGTTATCAGCGCCATACACTTCGATGTGTTCTTTCACAAATGGAGCAAATGATTGACAAATAGTATCGTACGCACCTTTATTTCCAGCTGTACGTAATACCGTGTTAGAGAAGTTCGCATGCATACCAGAACCATTCCAATCTAATTCACCTAAAGGCTTACAGTGCCAGTTGATTGCAACACCATACTTCTCTCCTAAACGCTCTAAAATATAACGACCTAACCAAATTTCATCTCCAGCCTGCTTAGCACCTTTTGCGAACATTTGGAATTCCCATTGTCCAGCGGCTACTTCTGCATTAATTCCTTCGATATTTAAACCTGCATCAATACACAAATCTAAATGTTCTTCAATAATCTCACGACCGTATGCATTTTTTGCACCTACTGAACAGTAGTAAGGTCCTTGAGGCTCTGGATACCCATTTGCTGGAAAACCTAAAGGCTTGTTTGTTTCTGGATCCCAAAGGAAATATTCTTGTTCAAAACCGAACCAGAAATCGTTATCATCGTCATCAATCGTAGCACGACCATTAGACTCATGTGGAGTTCCATCAGCGTTTAATACTTCACACATCACTAAATAACCATCACGGCGTGCTGGATCTGGGCAAACATACACTGGCTTCAATAAACAGTCAGAAGAACCACCTTCCGCTTGCTGAGTTGAAGAGCCATCGAAAGACCACATATCTAGGTCTTCTAATTTGCCGCTAAAATTGTTCTCAATTTTAGTCTTAGAACGTAAACTTTGCGTTGGCTTGTAGCCATCCAACCAAATGTACTCTAATTTTGATTTAGCCATGATTTTAAACTTGATTTTGAAACAAAAATACTTTTTTAGGAATTCGTATAGCAAAAATATACCACTTTTTAGAAAAAACAACGGTTTTATCCAAAAAATCATGTAAAAACAATCGATAATTTTGCAAAAACTCAAAAAATCCAAATTAAAATCAAAAAATTCAATCTCATAATTCAATTTTTCCCATTTTTTATCCCACGACAATTCGCTATTTTTACCTAGAAATAAAATCTTCATATGGCAATCACTAGATTTAAGGCTCTTGAGCTAGCTCAATCCCGTACAGGAACTCCCGTAAAGCTTCCTACAGAAAAAGTTTCCGATTATTATGGAAGCATGACCTTCAATGATGAAGTAATGCGTTCTTTATTATCTCCAGAAGCCTATTTAAAGATCAATACCGCTATTCAAACCGGATCTAAGATTGATCGAGATGCAGCGGATGAAGTGGCTGCTGCCATGAAATCATGGGCAATATCAAAAGGAGCCACCCACTATACACACTGGTTTCAACCTTTAACGGGTACCACTGCAGAAAAACACGATTCTTTCTTTGACATTGATTTAAGCAATGGAAAAGCGGTAGAGAAATTCAAAGGTTCAGCCTTAGTGCAACAAGAGCCAGATGCATCTTCGTTTCCTAACGGGGGTATTCGCTCTACATTTGAAGCCAGAGGTTATACAGGATGGGATCCATCTTCACCAGCCTTTATTATGGAGAATGCAGCAGGTACAGCTACTTTGTGTATTCCTTCTGTTTTTGTTTCTTATACGGGAGAGGCATTAGATTATAAAACTCCACTTTTAAAATCAATCGAATTAGTTGATAAAGCTGCAACGGCGGTCATTAAAGAATTTTTTAACCGCGATGTCAGCAAAGTAATACCGACATTAGGAGCGGAGCAAGAATATTTCGTTGTAGATGAAGCCTTGTTCAATGCACGTCCAGACCTAGTGATGGCGGGCCGAACTGTTTTCGGACATGCACCGGCAAAAGGACAACAATTAGAAGATCATTATTTTGGTTCTATTCCAAACCGCGTAAATGCCTTCATGGTAGACTTTGAAATCGAGGCACTTAAATTAGGTATGCCAGTAAGAACACGTCATAATGAGGTAGCACCGGCTCAATTTGAGGTTGCACCAACCTTCGAAGAAGCGAACTTAGCCTGTGACCACAATGCCTTATTAATGGATTTGATGTCCAAAGTAGCATCTAAACATAAACTAAAGGTCCTTTTCCACGAAAAGCCTTTTGCTGGAATTAACGGTTCAGGAAAACATAATAACTGGGCATTAGCAACAGATACAGGGATAAATCTATTAGCACCCTCCTCTAAACCTAAAGAGAATCTTAGATTCTTGACATTTTTTGTAAATACGGTTAAGGCGGTTCATGATCGTGCTGATTTATTGCGTGCATCGATTGCATCTGCAGGTAATGAGCATAGATTAGGTGCAAATGAAGCTCCTCCTGCCATCGTTTCGGCATTTTTAGGTAGTACGATGAGTCAAGTTTTAGACGACATGGAAAATATGGATGGCTTAGATGAGATTCAATTAGAAAAAGGAGATAATGTGTACCTAAAATTAGGTATTAACAAAATCCCATCGCTGATTTTGGATAATACAGATCGCAACAGAACGTCTCCATTTGCCTTTACAGGAAATAAATTCGAATTCCGCGCCGTAGGATCTTCTGCTAACTCTGCAGCACCTATGACCGTGTTAAATACGATTGTAGCTGACCAATTAATCAAATTCCGCAAAGAAGTCGAAGCGGTGTTGGAAAAAGGAGTAAAGAAAGAGTTAGCCATCATGGAAGTGCTTAAACGCTATGTAAAAGAGTCTAAAAACATTCGATTTGAAGGAAACGGATACTCAGATGAATGGGTGGAAGAAGCTGCACGCCGTGGATTGTCTAACCTCAAGACTACTCCTGAGGCATTAGCCGTTTATGCTCGACCAGAATCAATCGAATTGTTCACGAAACATGGCATTTATTCCAAGGAAGAGATGCATGCGCGTCATGAAATTGAATTAGAAAACTATGTAAAGAAAATTCAAATCGAGTCGCGTGTGATCGGGGATATGGCGATTAATCATATCGTTTCCACTTCATTGAAATACCAAACACAATTAGTAGAGAATGTAAAGGGTCAAAAGGAAATTGGCATTGACCCACAATATTATGCACCTACTGTTGAGATGATCAAGAAGATTTCTGAATATACTTCATCCATCGTACGCATGCAAAACGAAATGACTGAAGCCAGAAAAGAGGCGAATAATATCGAAGACTTAGAAGGTAGAGCCGTTTTGTATAGTACAAAAGTGAAAGATTATTTTGAAGATATTCGTTATAATGTTGATAAATTAGAATTAATAATTGATGATGATGAATGGCCGCTTCCTAAGTACCGTGAACTATTATTGATTAAATAAAACCCTATGTCTACTAACACGAACCCAGGATTTGATCCAGCAGAAATTGCTTCCTTAAAAAAGCAGTGCGAAGCAGAGAAACGTTCATTTGTCTATATTTTAGACGAAGATTTACCCTCTGGAAATGAACGAGAAATGGTTCATATCCAATTTGTGGGTCAATATGAAAAACAAGAAGTCATCTATGACGCCATAGTTTGTACCCTTCAATTACACTATTCAAGCTTATTATACGAAGCAGCTGAAAGGGAAATCATTCAACAATACCCTTTATATGTTCCTTTAGAGAATCGTGATGAAAATTATGAGCCGAACGAGGAACTAGACGAAGAGGTTGAAATGTTAATCTTGGAGGTTATTGAAGACTTAGAGGAAAACGAGGAAATTAAGGTAGCAGAATACATCGAAATCGATCCAGAATTCGAATATGGCGTTAGCATAGAAGCAGCTTTGTATGTTCCTGCCTTAGATGACGAAATGTTATCCCAATTCGTTCAGGACTTTAATAGCAACACCCTAAGCCTTGATCCATCACTTTATACCTTTAACTCAGATGATGAGGACGAGGATGAAGACGAATAACTAATGAGTATAGCCGTATTTTACGCTCCAAATGCAAAGGATTCCTCTTATTTATCTGAAGAGGAATCCTTTCATGCTATACGGGTACTGCGTTTAAGAGTAGGAGAGACCATACACCTGTTAGATGGTCGTGGATTGAAATTCTCCTCCATCATTACAGCTATAGAGGGGAAAAAAGTAGTTTACGGTAACTTAGAAGTGGTCGAATCTGAACCATCGCCATCATATAAAATTCATTTATATGTCGCTCCCACGAAACAAATGGAGCGAATGGAGTGGATGGTAGAGAAATGTGGAGAATTTGGCATTCATGGGATACATTTCTTTTCTTCTAAAAATTCCGAAAGAAAGGAAATAAAACTGCAACGCATGGAGAAAACGGCAATCTCCGCTCTAAAACAATCGAAGAACTTATACTTACCTAAAATAACGGGTTTGCATACGATTAAAGAAGTTGCAGCGAAGGAGGGAGATGAAAAACTATTCGCTTTTATTTCGAATCCTCCGGTGTCTTCGCTAGTTAAAACTGCCACTAAAGGTCAAGTATATCACGTATTAGTAGGTCCCGAAGGGGATTTTACACCAGAAGAATCAGCATTATTAATTAAAAATAATTGGAAACCTTTTAGTCTAGGAAAGTCCATTTTACGTACGGAGACAGCTGGAATAGCAGTTTGTCACGGTTTACACATCCTGAATTCTGACTAAAATCAGTTATAAAACGCGAATACAGGTTAAAAGAGAAACATTTGCTTCGTAACTTTGTTAAATCATTATAATCTCAATTCTATTATGCAATTAGTACTACCGGCTTTTTTCATACATTGGTATGTTTCTTTGTTTAGCCAAACGTTTTTCCTTCACCGTTACTCCGCTCACAAGATGTTTTTGATGAGCAAGTTTTGGGAAAAATTTTTCTATTTCTTGACATACCTATCTCAGGGTTCTTCTTTTTTAAGCCCTCGTGCTTATGCAATTTTACACAGAATGCACCACGCATTCTCAGATACGAAAAAAGATCCACACTCCCCGATGTTCTCGAGCAACGTTTTTACAATGATGTGGAAGACAAAAAACATCTATAATGCGGTATTAAACAGAGACCAAAAAGTAGAAGAGCGCTTCGAACACGATTACCCCGTTTCTAAGACAATCGAAAAAATTGGTGATTCTTGGATCTCCCGTTTAGGATGGGGAGTAGCTTATGCCTCTTTATATATCGTTGGATACGTGTACTTCGATATGCATTGGGCATTTTTCTTCTTGTTACCAGTTCACTTTTTAATGGGACCTGTACACGGAGCTATCGTAAACTGGTCAGGTCACAAGTATGGCTATCAAAATTTTGATAATCACGATCACTCGAAAAACTCGTTAATCTTTGACGTAGTGATGATGGGTGAGTTGTTCCAAAACAACCACCACAAATTACCAAATCGAGTTAACTTCGCAACAAAGTGGTTTGAATTTGATCCTACCTATCCAATGATTAAATTACTGACCTTGTTGAAAATCATTCGTCCGAATGTGAAACCTGCGGATGCTAAGTTTTAATTCTATATAAAAAGAGCCTCAATAGAGGCTCTTTTTTATATCTGTGTATCATCGCTAAACTTCTCTAAATAATCAGAGACCCGTTTAACGAACCCTCCACCTAGTGAACCATCTACTACTCGGTGATCGTAAGAATGTGAAATAAACATCTTTTGACGAATCGCAATTACATCTTCGCCCTTTTCATTAGTAATAACCGAAGGCTTCTTTTCAATTACTCCGAAAGCTAAAATCCCCACTTGAGGCTGAACAATAATAGGAGTACCCATTAAATTTCCAAAACTACCAATATTAGAAATGGTAAATGTCCCCCCTTCTAAATCAGTTGGTTTCAACTTATTTGCTCTAGCTCGAAAAGACAAATCATTCACCTTTTGGGTTAATTCAGCCAAAGTCATTTTATCCACTTCGTGAATAACAGGGACAATTAAATTACCATTAGGTAATGCTACAGCCATTCCTATATTAATTTGCGCATGCTGTACGATATAATTTCCCTCTACGGAAATAAGCATGCCTGGAAAATCCTTCAAAGCATCCGCTGTAGCTTTAAATAGGAGAGGCGTAAAGGTCAAGGCTTCCTTGTATTTGTCTTGAAAGTCTTGCTTTACTTTAATACGCCAATTGACCATATTCGTGACGTCTGCTTCTAAGAACGAAGTAACGTGAGGTGCTATACGTTTCGAATCAAGCATACGCTCGGAAATCATCTTACGCATGCGATCCATTTCGATCACTTCGTCACCTGGCAGACGCATTCCAGCTCCTTGACTCAAGGTTCCGGATGAAATCATACGCTTCGAATTTCGAACCGCGATGTAGTTCAACACATCTTTCTTCGTGATACGACCATCAAGCCCAGAACCGGGGAGTTGGTTTAATTCTCTTTGGGATACATTCTCAGACTGACAAATCTGCTTAATTAAGGGAGAGATCCAGGGATTAATTGACTTTTCTGTACTTAATTCAGAAGTTCCCACCGTTAAATCAATTAAGGTAGAAATGCTTTCGTCTAGCGAAAAAGAGTCATTAGTCGATGAGGTACCACTTTCAATGGCATCAATAACGCAGATAGCATTTCCAATCGTGGCAACTGATCCCACCGGAACTAAAATCTTTTGCAAATAACCTGCAACAGGCGAGGGTACCTCCGTGTCAATCTTATCTGTGGCTACTTCTAAGATAAACTCATCCACTTCCACATAATCACCAGGCTGCTTTAACCAATTTAAAACAGTCGCTTCCATGATACTTTCACCCATTTTGGGCATAATCACCTCTGTAATGGCCATAGGCTTAGTTTAAATCGTTTAATAGATATTTGCGAAGCAAATTTACGCAAGCTAGTGAGCTTAAATAAATATTTTGCATGCGTGTTCCTCCTAAAGTTAATTTTCTTGTAATAACACCAGTAGGATGCGCTAAAGCGACCCAAACAGTTCCTACCGGTTTTTCTTCCGTTCCTCCATCGGGTCCCGCAATACCTGAAGTAGCTAAAGCATAGGTGGTCCCCAATCTTTTTTGTACACCCTGCGCCATGGCCTGAATACAAGCCTCAGATACAGCTCCATCAGAAGCTAAAACAGCTGTTGAAACACCCAATTGATCTATTTTTAACTGATTTGCATAGGAGAGAATTCCTCCAACGAAATAGGCTGAACTTCCTGGATTTTGTGTGAACTGATGAGCTAAATGCCCTCCAGTACAACTCTCAGCAACAGACAAAGTAGCTTTTTGATCAATTAATAATCGACCTACTACCTCAGCCAGCTCATCCTTTTCATAACCAAAAATATAGGATTGGATTAATGGATTCACCTTTCGCAATTCAACTTCAACCTCCTCTTTCAATCGGCTTAAATCATCCCCCACTGCCGTTAAACGTAATTTAACGATACCCATAGAAGGTAAGTAAGCCAATTTAATATGTTCAGGCAATTGCAATTCCCAGCTCTCTATCAATTCCGATAAATAAGATTCACCTATTCCGACAGTTTTGATAACCTTGTGGTAAATAACCGGCATTTGGAAATGGTTTACCAATCGTGGAAGTACTTCTTGCTCCATGATATTTTTCATCTCATAAGGAACTCCAGGCATCGAAACCCAAATCACACCTTTTTCATTAAACCACATAGCGGGCGCTGTACCTTGACTATTACGAACAAACTCAGACTTTGTAGGTAATAAGGCTTGATCCCGATTAATATCGGATAATTCTCTACCACGTTTAGCAAAGAATTCTGTCACATCTTGTAAAGCAACTGAATGCATTGCTAACTCGCAGTCAAAATACTCCGCGAGGATTTTCTTCGTCAAATCATCCTTCGTGGGACCTAATCCTCCGGTAATTAACACAACATCTGCTCGCTTAGCTGCTTCGTTTAGTATCTGAAGAATTTCAGATTTTTGATCACCTACGGATGATTTCCGTACGGTCTTTATTCCTAATTTATCTAATTCAAGACTGATCCACTGTGTATTTGTATCCAGGATTTGCCCGTAGAGTATCTCATCCCCAATGGTAATAATTTCAGCCTTAACCATTAATTTTCCTTAATTTATACGAAAATACGATTAATTTTACATCCATGAAACATTCTGAAATCAATTTTAAAATACAATTAGACGACCAAAATATCCCAGAACAAATCTCTTGGTCTGCTACCGATAATCCAAACGAAGGGATCGAAGAGACTAAAGCCATTTTAGTTGCAACTTGGGATCCTTATCATAAAGGCACCTTAACTTTACCTCTTTGGACGAAAGACATGGAAGTAATGGACATGAAAAGATTCTTTATTGAAGTAGTAGGGACTGTGGCAGACGCCTCCTTACAAGCTACTGGCGACAACTTCTTTGCTCAAGAATTAGAAGCTGTTTGTCGTACGTTATCATCTCATTTACAAAAAGAAATCGTTGCCGCTGAAAAAGGCGCTATATAAGTATGAAAAAAATACTCCTACTCCTAATATTACCCTTTATTGGTCTTTCACAAGGTATAAATTTTAGTAAGGCTGCCTCTTTACAAGAAGCTCGAACAGAAGCCATCAAGCAAAATAAATTGCTTTTCATGGAAATTTATGCGCCAGATTGCCATGTTTGTCTTTCGTTTAAAGGGGTATTTAATCAACAAGCTGTGGGAGCAGTATACAACAAAAATTTTGTTAATTATCAATTAGATATTCGTAATCCCGCAAATCAATTGACTTTAAAACAGGCTGGAATTATATTGAACGCAACACCAACCTTTGTTTTCTTTGATCCTAAAACAATGAAAATAGTACAAGCGAGGATTTTTGGTGAGAAAGACAATACAGAAACAATGGTTAATGGTATAGCAACAAAAGCCATCAATCCAGCCGAGCAAGTATCCCAATTCCCTAAGCGTTTAGCTGCTGGAGAGAAGAATCCAGGGATGTTGATAAATTACGCTCAATATGCGCGGATTACTGGAGATACGTTAACTAATATCAAGGCAATGAATGCTTATATCGCCTTATTAAAACCAACTCAATACAGTTCTCAATTGAATTTCAATCTAATGCAAGTAGCATTAATGAGCCATGATAACCGCCTTTTTGATTATTTCATCCGAAACATAAACTACTATAATTCCATTTATGACCCGTCAGTGGTTCGTATGGTGTATGAGAATATCTTCTCTATTGCTTTATCTGGTTCACAAGCAACAAAATTAGGGGAATCAGGTTTAATGAAAATTAAGTCTCAAATGGCTAAAACTGGCTTAGACCGCGCCAGTATTAATCGCAGAACTTGGATGGTGGAGTCTGATATGCTTTTCAAACAACAAAAAGCAAAGCAGGCTATGAAAGTAATCGATGAATTAATCAATTCCATGCCAGGCGCATTAGGTCCCAAGGAGAATCAATTTTTGTGTGATTATGTCAAAGGGAAGACAAAAGATGCCGCTGCGTTGAAAAAAGCAAAATCATCTTGGTGTCTTTACGGTACTAAATAACTAGCGCATAAAAGCCCGGTAGATCATCACAATTAGACAAACGATAAACATCAAGATGGAAATCTTGTTGATCGTGTGCATGGCGCGCAAGTTAAAGTTAGCGGGTGCTGCTCCTGGCTTAGGTTTTTGGAATACACGAATGAAATACGTGAAAACTTCCCCTACTCTAAATTGTTCTCTTAATCTGCTCATAGTCTAGCCGTTTACGGATGGCTCGCGCCAATCTCCATGTTCCTTAATTAACGTGATCAATTCATCCACCGCAGAATCTGCAGGAACAGACTTTTTCACCACTTCTTGCCCTTTATAAAGCGCAATCTTATCTTTTCCGATACCCACATAACCATAATCTGCATCAGCCATCTCACCTGGACCATTAACGATACAGCCCATAATACCAATTTTGATTCCTTTTAAGTGATCCGTCTTTTGGCGAATCATAGCCGTCGTTTCTTGTAAATCAAATAAAGTGCGACCACAGGAGGGACAAGAAATGTATTCCGTTTTAGAAATACGCATTCTGCTCGCTTGCAAAGTCCCAAAATTCGTCGAATTACACAAAGCTTCCTTATTCTTCGAGTGCTTTAGGCTTAACATCAAACCATCGCCTAAACCATCAATAAACAAGGCTCCTCCATCCGTAGGGGCAAATAATTGAAATTGATCATCTGAAACAGAAGTATAGTTTAGGTGAATGATGACAGGATTTGTGAGACCCTTTTCCATCAAATGAAAGAAAGCTCGTCGAATAGACGGCATTTGATGTGCATTCGTGGAATATACTACAAGAACGCAAGTAGAATCAAACTCGTCAGCACCCGCCACTAATTCAGCTGCATCCAAGAATACGAAATTTAAAGTCGTGTGCTTTAGTTCGGCAGTTTGATATTCTGCATAGCTGAATAAGGGATATACGTATTCAGAAGCAGACCAAACAGAAGAGTCTTGAATTTGACGCAAGCCATTTGGCAACATAAAATCAAGGGACTGCTTACCCGTATAAATAAAATCAGCACCTAGGTCATTCATCGCCCATTTATCCGGTTCAGGTAAATAGAAATGCCCTATTGCTTTTAAATCTGTAATCGATATAGAAGATCGAGTGGAAAAATCAGCTATAACGCGTGGAACCTGATGACCACCCATCGAAAAAATCTCCGACGTCTTTCTACGCAAATGAGAGAACGGGTTAATAGGAGAATCAAATGAAGCAGAATCACCATTGAAAACAGGAATGGGATCTTGAGAAGAAGCACGCATATCATAACGACGCACTAAATCTTTCGCCACCGGTATCTCAAATTCTGGATCCTCCGTGAGAGAAACGCGAATTGTATCGCCTAAACCATCTTCTAATAACGTTCCAATGCCCACGGCCGATTTAATACGACCATCTTCACCCTCACCAGCCTCTGTCACACCTAAATGCATAGGGTAGGCCTTAAAGCCGCCATCCTTTAACTTTTTACTTAACAAGCGATACGCTTCCACCATCACCTGTGTATTTGAAGATTTCATCGAAAGAACAATGTTGAAATAGTTTTCATCCTCACAAATGCGTAAGAATTCCAAAGCTGATTCCACCATCCCATTAGGGGTATCTCCATAACGACTTAAAATACGATCTGAAAGCGAGCCGTGATTCGTACCTATACGCATTGCCGTGCCGTATCCCTTACATATTTTGACTAAAGGAAGGAATTTATCCCGAATTCGTTCTAATTCTGATGCATACGACACATCGGTATAATCAATTGTTTCAAAGCGTTTCTTATCCGCATAGTTTCCCGGATTGATACGTACCTTTTCGACGATTCTAGCAGCTAATTCAGCGGCATTGGGGGTAAAGTGTATATCAGCGACTAAAGGTGTCTTGTATCCACGATCCCGCAAACCTTTGCGAATATTCTCGAGATTCTGGGCCTCCTTAACAGAGGGAGCTGTTATTCTAACTAGTTCACAACCCGCATCTATCATTCTTATAGATTGCTCAATTGATCCTTGCGTATCCATGGTATCTACTGTAGTCATCGACTGTATCCGAATAGGAAAGTCTGAACCTAAATAGAGCTCGCCTATTTGAACCGGAATCGTAATACGCCTTTCATATGAATAAAGAGAAGGGGCATACTGATTTCCATCAGCAAGTAGGGGATCGTTCAAATTGAAAATTGTAGACATAGCAGGAATAAAACGCAAAAATAGGCAATTCTACTTCCAAGAACTCTTTTTATGCCCAATTGTTGCGTAATAATAGATAAAAATATAGCAAGGGATCAAAATAAGGTAAGCGATCTGCGTATTCCCGATTTGATCTGCTATTTTACCATA
>JBILCC010000093.1:0-6598 GCA_044353355.1 Aquirufa sp. | reverse complement strand
GCGCATCAGGGCTTTCGGGTGAATTAATTTGGCCTAAAAAATCCTTTGCCCGAACAATGGGACCTGCTACTAAATGAGGAAAGAAGGTCATATAAAAGGCATAATCGAGAAAATTAGTAGAAGAACGAATCTGTTTTCGGTACACGTCCACCACATAAGATATCGACTGAAAAGTATAAAAGGAAATCCCGATGGGCAGAAACAAATCCACGGGCTCGAAATGGGTTAACAAAAGCCAATTGGTATTCGCTAAAATAAAGTTAGCATATTTGAAGTAGAGTAGAAATGATAAACTAAAGAGTACAGCGAACGTGGCCCAAACCCTTTTTGTGCCCCCTTCCGTTCGATCAATTCTCCGAGCGAAAAAAAAGTCAACGACAATTTGAAACAAAAATAGCACTAAAAAAGGGCCACTCGATTTATAATAAAAGAATAAACTAAAGGCGATTAAATAAATCTTTCGCAAGGAGTTTTGGGTAAATAGAATCGCATAGAAAAATAGAAAAATTCCGAAGACAAATAGAAAAGAAAACTCCGTGAAAAACCAGGGCTCTTTCGTGGAATACAGCATAAATTCACGAAGGAGCTGCTCAAATGGGATCGACCCAATCGCCTTTTCAATAACCTCTGTAATCTGCTGCATTTAATACGATTGCTTTGTATTTTTTAGGATACCCAAAACGTCCCGGTGGCATCATCCGCATCTTCCAACGACTTGATTCTTGCAACCAATTCGCCACATTTCCCATCCAAATTCGATAACCAGGCAAAGATGGATGTCTACCGTCCATTGCTTTAGGTAAAACTAAGTGTTTCGAGGAGAAAAAGGCCGCAGAATCCGCGGCAGCCTGAAATGCATCCGAGACCACATAATCATACCCCCAATTCGTTGGACCAATCCAAGCGTAAGGAAGGCCGTTTAACCTTTTGTGAAAGGATTTAGCGAGGGCTTTTCTTGTGAGATAATCCTTAGCTAATACTTCATTAAGCCCAAATAAAACAAAAATGAAAGTAGGTCGGTAACGTTTGATAATTTTAGAAATGGTATCCGATTTTGCAAAGTTCAAGGTAGTAGCTGATGCCCATTCTACAGTGGCGACGAGTTTGTGTCCGTTGCTTTGGCAATAATCGTTTAATACATTTTTTATTCCTCCCGCTTCAGAATCTCCTATTAAAATTACCCGATGACGCGTAGAATCGTCCAGACTAGAATCAGGCAAAACAGGCTCTGGTATGTCTGAGTAAACCATTTTTGCCGTATCCTTAGGAACTATATAGGTAGGAATGGTATCAATTTTCGCCACCTCAGTGATTTTCGAAACCTGTTCCACGGGTTTTTCTATCTCAAATAATTTCTTGATTTCTTGGTCCGCTACCAAATACGTGTTAGGAATATAACTATATAAATACAGCGCAGAACACGCTAAAATGAAACCAAGAGCCGCCCAAAACAAATAAAACCTTTTCATCTTAATCTATCCGCGCAAAAGATTTTTTCATTAAGCTTATCCAACGCTTTGCATTCGCCGCGTAATGTGCCTTTGCCATTGCTCTGGCCCATTTCATCGCATCTGGATCGCCCTTTAATTTCTGATAGTATTTTTTGCTGGCCAAAACCTCGCAAAAAGCAACTATGCTATCTTCAGGGCGTGCGTAATGTGTGTAGCTTGACTTATTTTTTTTGGAATATTTTCCTCGTAAACCGAAGTAATTATTTTGTTTAATCGATTGCTTAGATTGTCCAAACCCTGATTCGCAAATCCCTACCCCAATAATTAATTTAGCAGGTATTCCATATTCTGATGACAAAGAATCAATCAATGGTTTGTAACGTTGGATTTTCTCCTTCGTTCCTTCAACGGCATTCGCCGTTAAATACATAAACAAAAAGAAAAATAAGGCGATTTGCTTCATACGAGGCAAAAATACGAAATTATGACTGCATTACCACTGTCAAACTTCGTGCACCATGCGCACCTATCACGAGCGATTGCTCAATATCAGCAGTCTTGGAAGGACCAGCTAAAAATAGACCAAAGCTAGAACTGGGCTTTTTTAATTCCTCGTATGCCGCATGCATGTGAGGAACAATTTTCTTTATATGAATGACTAAATGCTGGCATATGAATGGCGCAACGCGATGTGGTAACGCCTCTTCTGTTAACCAGATTGCCCCATTTTCTGCCACCCCAAATTCTCCATCAATCTCTAACACTTCCACCTCTGCTAAACTCAATCCATCCAACGTTTTGTCATATCGATGCCTACCTGGAAATTCAATTTCTAATTCTTCCTTGGTTATAATACGCGCACCCACCACTTCTAGTGAGGCTCTAAAATCAAAATCAATTGATGCCCCATTGAAGTCGCCTGGATGATTCATTGGCTCAAGTGGCTCAATTTTTCCTAAAATTTGATCTCTTGCGCTCATCGATTTTTGTACCATTCCTGAAAACTTTCCTTAGGTGCCACTGGCATCTCCCGTTGTTTGTACCAAGGGTTTAATCGAGTATTTAATAATTGCGAAAAGCGTCGCATAAGTGATCCACCTATTCGGTATATCACTGGATTTGCTAATGTATATGCCATTATTTTCATTCCAATCGTTTTTCCTGCCGGAGCTAATCCTGCTGACATTAAATCCTGACGCCAAAACCACAATTGCTCATGGATATTGATCTTCACTGGACAAACGTTTGAACAAGAACCACACAGCGTGCTTGCAAAAGGTAAATCCACATTCGCTTTTTTATCTATGTTGGGTGCTAAAATAGATCCGATAGGTCCTGCAACCGGTTGGTGATAACTATGTCCGCCACTCCTACGATACACCGGACATGTATTAAAACAAGCCGCGCAGCGGATACATTTTAATGAATTCTTGTATTTCGGATCGGCGAGCTGACGCGTACGACCGTTGTCTAATAATACGATGTGCATCTGTTGCCCTTCGCGTGGTTTGTGAAAGTGCGATGAATAGGTCGTGATTAATTGTCCTGTAGCACTTCTCGCAAGTAAACGCAAAAACACCGCTAAATCGGCTCGTTTAGGTATAATCTTTTCGATACCCGTACAAGCAATGTGTACTTTAGCTAAATGTGCGCCCATGTCCGCATTCCCTTCATTCGTGCAAACTACAAATTCGCCCGTTTCTGCTACCGCAAAATTCACTCCAGTAATGGCGACTTCGGAAGCCAAAAAATGACCTCTTAAATGTTGACGCGCAGCTTCCGTCAAAAACTGCGGATCCTTATTCCCTTTCGGTGTTCCTAAATGTTGGTGAAAAGTTTCGCCCACATCCTCCTTCTTCAAGTGAATCGCGGGCAATACAATATGACTAGGTGCTTCGTTTCTAAACTGAACAATTCTTTCCCCTAAATCAGTATCGACGACTTCGATGCCTTTAGATGCCAAATAATCATTGAGATGGCATTCCTCAGTCAACATGGATTTACTTTTGACAATCGTTTTTGATCCTTGTGCGGCTATAATACCATGTACTATCGCATTGTGTTCCGCGGCATCAGCTGCCCAATGAACATGAATTCCGTTAGCTATCGCTTTGGCCTCAAAAGCTTGTAAATATTCACCTAGATTCGCTAAGGTATGGTCCTTGATTTGTGAGGCATGTTCACGCATAGCCTCCCATTCAGGTAAAACCTTGGAGGCCTTATCCCGTTTTGCACGCACAAACCACAAGGTTTCATCATGCCAATCGGTTCGCTCAGCATCTGCAATGAAATTCTCCGAAGCTTCTGAATGACTAAGCATGATTCAATATTTCAACGATGTGTTTAACTTGAACTTTAGATCCCTGACGGCGTAGAATTCCTTCCATGTGCATCAAACAAGAAGTATCTGCGCCAGTAATAAATTCCACGTCATTCGCATCATGTTCTTTGATGCGGTCTTGTCCCATCTTTACAGAAACGGCTTCTTCCGTTATACAGAAGGTTCCGCCAAAACCGCAACATTCATCCTCCCGTGCAGGCACCACGACTTCGACACCATTCACGAGCGAAAGCAAATCCTGTATTTTTGAAAAAGGCTTTTCATTGCGCTCAGACATCGAACTTAAACGCAAGCCACGCTGTCCGTGGCAACTTTGGTGCAATCCGACACGATGTGGAAAATTCGCAGACAAAGTCGTTATGTGAAGTACGTCCGTCAAAAATTCACAAATCTCATAAACCGAATTCCGAATTTTTTCCGATGGATGATGTTCCTTTAAATGCAATACGCAAGAGCCTGACGGTCCTACGATGTAATCAAAACCTTCAAAATTATGGGTAAAATTCGCGTCGCAACCTTCAGTAGATGAGGCGAATCCTGAATTGGCCATGGGTTGGCCACAACAAGTTTGGTCTGTAGGAACGACCACCTCGCAGCCTAGTTTCTCCAACAATTCCAAACTCGCCACCGCAACTTGCGGATAGAATTGGTCAATGTAACAGGGAACAAACAGGGCAACGCGCATCCTAATATCGTTTCAATTGAATTAAATTCTTAGGGATCTCCCCCTCATAAACCAGTAAAGCTGCACCTAAAGCACTTGCTTGTGCGACTTCAGCTGCATAAACTTCTATTGATGGAAAGGCCCGCGCTAATAAGCGCATGTACCATTCGTTTTTACTAAAACCGCCGTCCACAAGTAATTGTTTGACCGGTGCATCATTCATTAGCAAGTCCAAGCTAAAGATTTGTTGGCCTACCAAATCTACCATGAATTGATCATACGCCGAAGCTAAATCTGGAAAATCATGTAAATCACGCGAGGCAAAGGCTGATTCAAAAACGCTAGATGTTTTCGGTACTAATTCATACACGGTGTCTGAAAATTTCAAATCCTTGAACGAACCACCGAAATGCTTCTCCATCCGAGACACCTGCTCTTCGTGAAAATGCCCCCCAAATAATCGAGAGGCCTTCACAGGCTTTCCATTGGGCTGCAAAAAACACAAAACGTCATTCGCTAATTCAACCGAAGTCAAAGGAGATCCGTTGAAAGGATGCATCGCAATGCACCAGGTGCCGGTTGATAAAAGCACAAAATCAGCTGACATGCTGCGCAAATAAGGGACTAATGCCGCCGATGAATCATGCATTCCTAGACCGTAATTAATCCCATCAATAGGTATAAAACTCGCAGAGGATAGTAGAGCTAATTTATCTTCAATAAGAGAGACCCAAGCATGGTATTGACCTTTGTCGAAATCCCATAATGCCGTATGACAGCCAATGGACGTAATCTCAGATAAAAACTTACCTGTAAACAGAGAAGCAAGGTAATTAGGGAAATGTAAAGCTTTGAAAACCTCTGGCCAAAAAGGCTTGAAAGTCGAGGCATAAACTTGCAATCCCGAATTTAGATACCCTAAAATGGGCGATGCTGTTTTACGGGCAAATTCTTCTTCACCCCCGAAATCCACATAGGGAAATGGCGAGGTAACAGGTTTTAAATAATTATACAAAGGCGCAACAGGCTCTCCCATGCGATCGACATAGACAAAAGAGGCTCCATAACCCGAGAAATTCAAACCAATTAGTTCGAATTCGGGCATTTGGCAGAGCTCGGTGAAAGTGGATACAATCCATTGCTGCAAAGCGGAAAGATCCTCGCAAGCAAAACCATCCTCATCTAAGATCTCGGAAAAAAGCTGCTGCTTTTCAAAAACAACCTCAAACGCAGTAGACCAGAGAAAAACCTTTTTATTGGTCTTCCCAACGTCAAATACCGCGATGACAGGTGTTCTCAAACTCATATTACAATCCTGTCGCTACCGTTTTTGCACCACGTGCCTTGATTAATTGATCACGCATTTTCTCCTCACGGAACAAAGCAATTGGATCCAACGCACCGCCTAATTCTAATCGTGCTTGCGCCACTAAAGCACGTACATCGGTACGAAATACGGCTTGTATCAGCTCTTGACAACGCACCACATCATTGGCTTCTCGGGCTGCTTCCAAAGCGACACGATCTACCAATAAAGCCTGCGCATAGGCAATTTGAATTGCTTCCACCGATTGCAATAAATCTTCCAATGGATCCTTCACGTTGTGCGAGGCGTCGATCATCCAACCTACATCTTTGGCATGGTTCATTCCCTTCGCATCCATTCCGTCCACTAACTCATTAAAGATTAAAAACAATTGATACGGTTTGATAGAACCAGCAGTTAAATCATCATCACCGTATTTCGAGTCGTTGAAGTGAAAACCACCTAATTTGCCATCCATCAATAAAATAGAGACGATTTGTTCGATGTTAGCATTAGGTAAATGATGCCCTAAGTCCACCAAGGTTTTCGCTTGTGGGCCTAATTTATTCACCATCGAATACGACGCACCCCAGTCACCCACGGTGGTCGAATAGAAGTTAGGCTCGTATGCTTTGTATTCCAAATACAAAGACCAATCGGCCGGCAAAGCTGCATAAATCTCCCGCAAACTATCCACCGTACGCTCATAGGCGTGGCGGAAGTTCAGCTGACCTGGAAAACAAGAACCATCTGATAACCAAACAGTTAATGATTTGGAACCGAGCGAAATACCGTGCTTAATTACCTCAATATTGTGATCAATTGCTTGTTTCCGA
>JBILCC010000024.1:0-19633 GCA_044353355.1 Aquirufa sp. | reverse complement strand
CAATGGGGTGAATGTTACAGGAAAGCTAGTACCAGTACCTTATGCACAAACGTTCACAAATTCAGAGAAAGCAGTGGAATTCGTAGAGGATGTGTGCAAACTGTTTTTAGCTTTTCCAATTACAGCAAAGAAGAAGGCTTTTTTACTAGAGACCTTATTAGCAGGAACCATCGTTAATAATTATTCCACCTATTCTCCTGGTGCCAGTGCAAATCTGCTGCAATTCTTTAAAGCAGTGATGCGTTTGCCAGAATTTCAACTTTGTTAAGGATGAAAAAGGATTTGACACGTTCAGCGTTTTTACGTCAGATGGCGCTTCTTTCGGGAGGGGTTGGATTAGGAATTTCAGGAATTCCCGCCCAAGCTTATGCGCAAATGCCTGCAGGTTTAGTCAATTCAGTTCCCACGGGC
Organism: Aquirufa sp.; assembly: GCA_044353355.1. Taxonomy (GTDB): domain Bacteria; phylum Bacteroidota; class Bacteroidia; order Cytophagales; family Spirosomataceae; genus Aquirufa. The sequence continues at coordinate 19,222 of JBILCC010000024.1, read as the reverse complement.
AATGCCTTAGTTATCATACAATTAGTAGGTGGAAATGATGGATTGAATACGGTAATTCCGGCAGAAAATGATATCTATTTTGCCAAAAGACCGGATATCGCCATCAAAAAGGAAAATGCGATCGCCTTGAAAAATGGGATGTATTTGCATCCATCCATGGCCCCCATAAAATCCTTATATGATCAAGGAAATGTTTCGATCATACAAAATGTAGGATATTCGAATCCAAATCGTTCTCATTTCCGTGCCACTGATATTTGGAACACTGGATCAGATGCGAACGTAGTCTGGGAGGAAGGATGGGCTGCACGTTATTTGGCAGACAGATACCCTAATTATCCGATTACGATGCCATCTCAGCCCATGGCCATTCAATTAGGCTCCGTTGAATCACTTTTATTTCAATCAGATTTAGGTCGATTCGGTACGGTTTTTGAGGATCCTAATCTTTTCTACCAGCTGGTTTCAGGTACTTTAGCTGATGATGAAATACCACCTGCTACTTTAGCAGGGGATGAATTAGCCTTTTTAAAACAAATTTCAAGTAGCTCCATTCAATACTCGAAAGTGATTCGGGATGGAGCATTAAAAGGAGCTAATAGGGTCACTTATCCCAATACTAACTTGTCAAAACAATTAGGGATTGTTGCAAGACTAATCTCGGGTGGATTAGAAACGCCAGTCTATCTATGTACCATAGGTGGATTTGATACCCATGCGAATCAGTTAAATCAGCATGCAAACCTTTGGAAACAAATATCAGAGGCCGTAGCTGCCTTTCAAAAGGACTTGAAAGCTCAAAATAAAGCAGAAAAGGTCACTTTAATGACTTTTTCTGAATTTGGTCGTCGGGTTAATCAAAACGGCACTGCCGGAACGGATCACGGAACTGCTGCCCCTATGTTTGTGATTGGGGATACCGTTAGAGGAGGAATGATAGGAGAGAACCCTAGTTTAACAAACGTAGATGCAAGTGGAGATATCAAAGCTATGTTTGATTATCGTCAAATATATACCACCGTATTAAGAGATCATTTAGGTTTAAGCGCTACTAGCACAACGGAAATATTTAAAAAATCTTTTGAACGATTACCCATTTTCTTGAGCTCACCACTTTTACCAGAAGCAGGTGCAAGAATGCGACTTTTAGATCCTGCACCAAATCCTGCTTCAGGTCTTGTCAGAATTCAATATGCCGTTTTTGAGTCAATGAAAATAGAGGTAGCGCTATACAATATGGTAGGTGAAAAAGTAGGGTCCCTGTTTTTAGGTGATGTGATAAGTGGAACCTACAGCCAAATTTTAGATACGAGCGTCTTCCCAGCAGGAACCTATCTGATCAGTTTAGCTTCGTCTATAGGTGAACGAATTACCAAACGATTAATCATCATAAATTAAATCTAGATGCTTATCTTTGCAGATTAATGAAAAGAATTTCCAATAGTTTATTGCTTGTTCTCCTATTTTGTATCTCTCTGAAGGCACAACAATGGACGTATGGTGCTGGTCTAGGTGGATCTTTATACCATGGAAATTTTGCTAATTGGAATTTAGTTCCTAATTCCAAAGAATTAGCTACCATTAAGCCAAGTATTAATTTACAAGTGATGTATCAAAGAAAATCCTATGTAGATTTTCGAGTTCAAGCAGCTTATTCTGGATTAAGCGGAAATATAGAAAATAGGATTTCTCCTCCTGTGGGTGGTTTAGCAGCTACTAACTTTTCCACCTCCATTTTGCAATTGGATGGCTTAGTGGATTATAACTTTTTGGATTATCAGTCTAATCGGAAAATTGTTAATTGGACTCCTTATGTGTATGTGGGTTTATCGGGCGTACTGGCTAAAGTATCGGGTTTTAATAATGGACTAGATTTTAATTCTTCCTTATTTCCGGTTCTTGCCTTTCCTTATGGGCTAGGCATAAAATACCAAGTGAACCCTAAGGTTGGTTTGCAATTTGAAGCAGGTTCGAGAAAAACCTTTTCTTCTGCTCTAGATAGCCCAAGAGATAGCAATGTTTCTAATTACAAATTATTTGATGGCGATCAGTATTTATTTACGTCGATTAGCGTTACCTATACGATACAGTCCATTTTTTGTCCCACGGATTAACATTTTTTAATTGGATAAAGCCGTCTTAATAACTACATTTGCCACCTTATTACCTAATTGGTAATTATTTAGAATAAAGAATTGAAAGAGTCGATTGATCTTATGAATGTTCCCGTTCACATCGCTGTTATCATGGATGGCAATGGTCGTTGGGCTAAGCAGCAAGGAGTTGTAGATCGTGTTTTTGGACATAGATCAGCCTTGAAGGCGGTTCGGGAAACGATTGAAGGTTGTGGCGAATTGGGGGTGCGATTTTTGACTTTGTATGCTTTTTCTACGGAAAACTGGAATCGACCTAAAGCAGAGGTGACTGCTTTAATGAGTCTCTTAGTGAGTGCAATTAAGGATGAATTGCCGGGGATGATGAAGAAAGATATTCGCTTACAGGCGATTGGTGATTTAAGTAAATTGCCAGCCTCCTCTAGAGCTGAACTAGAGAAAGCGATGGCTAAAACGGCTGAAAATAAGGGTTTAACCTTAGTTCTAGCTTTGTCTTATTCCGGTAAGTGGGATTTAGTACAGGCTACTCAGCGGATTTCAGCAAAAGTAAAATTGGGAGAAATAGCTGCAGATTCCATTGATGCAGATACTATACAATCTCATCTGTCAACGGCTGAAATGCCCGATCCAGATTTGATGATTAGAACAGGTGGAGATCACCGGATTAGTAATTTTATGCTGTGGCAATTAGCCTATGCAGAGTTATATATTTTTGAAGATTTATTTTGGCCTGATTTTAGAAAAGAACATCTAAATGAAGCGATTATCGATTTTCAAATGCGTGAAAGAAGATTTGGGAAGATTAGTGAACAGTTAAATTAGGGGCTGAGGCTCATTTATGAAAAAATCAATTGCCATTCAATTACTAAATAAACGTAGCGCCTTGCTAGGTGTTTTACTTTATATGTTAGGTTCTTATTCTGTTTCTGCTCAGATACTAGGTAGGACAAGAACATTATCATCTGCACTTCCAGAATCTAGCTTTTCCTATGCTGATCCTAAGGAGTATACCATCGCAGATATCCAGGTAACTGGTTCAAAGTACTACGATGGAACTTCCATGATTAATATTTCAGGTCTTCAGGTAGGGGATAAAATTAAGATCCCGGGTGAGGCAATTGGAGCAGCGATTCGCAAGATTATGAATCAAGGCATTTTAGATGAGGTTCAAATACTTTCAACCAAAGTAGAAGAAGGTAAAGTGTGGTTAACAATCGAGTTAAAAGAGCGACCTCGATTGTATTCAATTCAGTATACTGGTATTCGTAAAGGAGAAACGGAGACTTTGAACGAGAAGATGAAGACCTATAAAGGGAAGATCATTACAGAGACACTTCGTAAGAATTTAGAATTGACGATTCGTAAGTATTACCAAGAGAAAGGTAAATTAAATGTCAAGACAAAATCAGTGATTAAAGTAGATTCTGTGCGGGGTAATAACGCCATTTTACAAGTGGCTGTGACTAAGGGAGAGAAAGTTAAAGTGAATAAAATAGTATTGAATGGAATCGATCCTGAGTTTCGTTCTTTAATCTTAAGAAAGATTAAAAATACCAAGCAAATTCGTTTTGGGCGAGTATTTAAGCCTTCTAAATTTGTTCCTAAGAAATGGGATGAAGATAAAGAAAAGTTGCTTGCAGCCATGAACAAGTTAGGATATCGAGATTTTCAATTGAAATCAGATTCAGTCATACGTTTCAATGATAAATCTGTCAATTTAATTTTAAGCTTAGTTCAAGGCAGGAAATATTACTACCGTAGTGTGCGATTTGAGGGCAATTATATCTATCCTGATTCTCTTTTACGTGAAGTATTAGGGGTGAAAAAAGGAGATGTATACAATACGGAAGAATTAGATAAAAAAATGAACGCGAATCCAGGCGAGGATTTAAGTTCAGTTTACATGGATAACGGGTATCTATTCTATCACGCGGAACCTGTAGAGACGGCTATCGAAGGGGATTCAATTGACTTGACTATACGTATTTCTGAAGGAAAACAAGCCACTATAAATAAAGTGTCCTTGAACGGAAATACGAAGACATCGGATCACGTGGTCATGCGTGAGATTCGGACGTTACCTGGTCAAAAATTCAACAAGTCGGCTATCATTCGTACCGTGCGTGAACTTTCAACCATTGGCTATTTTAACCCGGAGAAGATAAACCCTAATCCAGTTCCTCGTCCTGACGGAACCGTGGATATCGAGTATAATGTGGAAGAAAAACCTTCAGATCAAATTGAGCTCTCTGGTGGATGGGGAGGTTATATTGGTTTTGTGGGTACGCTAGGAGTTGTGTTTAATAATTTCTCGGCTAAAAACATTTTAAATCTTAAGTCTTACCGACCATTACCTGCTGGAGATGGCCAAAAGGTAGCGATCCGTTTTCAAGCAAACGGAGCCTCCTTTCAAAACTATAGCCTTACCTTTACAGAGCCTTGGTTAGGCGGTAAGAGACCTAATTCCCTTTCAATATCTCTGAATAGTAGCATTTCCTATCCATATCTTCTCCCGCAAGCAGGATATAATAACTTTAACAACGGTGGTTTTGGTGGTGGTGGTTTTGGTGGTTATGGTGGTTATGGTGGTTTGGGCACTGGTGGTTTATATGGCGGTTTGAATAGTTTTTCTGTTCCTGATTCATTAACTGATGCTCACTTTAACGTTACCAGTTTGTCTATAAGTTTAGGAAAACGCTTAAAATGGCCTGATGATTATTTCTCATTAAGTCATTCGATTGCTTTTTCTCGTTTTGATGTAGACAGATATATGACTTGGGCATACCCGCAGGGAATCTCTACGTCAGTGACTTTTATGACCAACTTTTCGAGAAATAGTATTGATAATCCTACTTTTCCGCGTTCAGGATCTAGCTTCTCTTTATCAGGGACACTCACACCTCCATTTGGTTTGTTAGGTTTGAATAAGGACAATTTGTTGATTGAGTATCATAAATGGATGTTAGATGCGAGTTGGTTTAGTCCATTAGTAGGTAAATTTATCCTCCATACACGAGCCCACTTAGGTTTCTTAGGATCTTACGGAGGCAAAGAGACCACCCGATTTGAGCGTTTTGATTTAGGTGGTTCTGGAATGGTTCAAGGGTTCTCTTTCAATCGGGATATTGTAGGTCTAAGAGGATATAAAGACCGTGTGATTGGGCCCTCAGGTTCTTATGGTAATGGAGGAGTTGCCTATAACAAGTTCGTAATGGAAGTTCGTTATCCTGTTTCATTAAATCCATCTGCAACGATTTTCGCCTTGGCATTTGCCGAGGGAGGGAATAACTTTTCTTCATTGAATGAATATAGTCCATTCAAATTGTATAAATCAGCAGGAGTTGGCGCGCGTATATTCATGCCTGCTTTTGGTATGATCGGTATAGATTATGGTTTTGGCTTTGATAAGCCACGTCCAGGAGATTCTGATTTTGGTCAACAAGCATTCACTTTCTCGATTGGACAACAAATTAGATAAGAATGATGCGATTTTTGTTGACAGGTATTGCTATTCTATTGTTTCTGAGCCCTTCCAATGCTCAGAAATTTGGATATGTCGACACGGAATTTATCACATCTAAAATGCCCGAGTATGCTAAAGTTCAACAACAAATCGAACAAAATACGAAGACTTGGTTGAGCGATGTAGAAAAGAAAAAGCAAGAGCTGGAGAAGTTAGAAAAAGAATATAAGTTAGAAGAACTTTTGCTAACGGAAGATTTAAAGCAGCAACGATTAGCGGCTATTCAATCAAAAAGTAAAGAATCGAAAGCTTTCGAAAATCAAGTTTTTGGTGTGGAGGGGGATTTATTCAAATTAAAGCAAACAGCTTATAAATCCATTTTAGATCAAATCTCCAAGGCAATTGAAAAAGTAGTCAGAGCAAAACGCTTAGATTTTATTTTTGATAAGGCAAATGATGGGTTGGTATTATTGTATACAAATCCTATTCATGACTATTCAGATTATGTTTTAGAAGAATTAGGAGTGGAGTTAGATCCTAATTTGGCAGAAAAAACAAAGAAAGAGGAGGTGCAAGAGCAGAAAAGTCCTAAAAAGAATTAATTTTACCCTAAATAAGTAAGCGAACACAAACAAATTATTAATACACATGAAAAATAAGTTTATTTTGGCCGCAGGCCTACTTTTCGGATTAGCTGCGTTGCCTGCAACGGCTCAAGTAAAAATCGGATTTATCTACCAAGAGAAAATCTATAGCCAAATGCCAGAGGCTAAGCAAGTAGAGGAAGATTTGAAAAACACAGAGAAGCAATATCAAACATTGATTCAAGGAAAAATTAAAGATTTCCAAGATAAGGCAGCGGTGTACGAGAAGTTACCAGCTAACACTTCTGACATCATCAAGCAAGACAAAGAAAAGGAATTACAAAACTTACAAACTTCGATTCAAGAGTTCCAGCAAAATGCGCAAACTTCGATCCAAAAGAAGCAAGCTCAATTGTTACAACCTATCGTTAAGAAGATTGAAGAAAATATGCACGCAGTAGCGAACGAGAATGCCTATACATTCGTGTTTAACAACTACGAGCCAGGAACAGGTGCTAATCCAGTATTATTGCACTTCCCTGCGGAGGCTGATATCTCAGATTTAGTATTGAAGAAAATGGGAATTACACCACGTCCAGCAGGTGCTCCAGCTCCAGCGGCAGCGGCTCCAGCAGCAGCACCGGCAGCGAAGCCAGCAGCTCCGAAGAAGTAATTCTTAGTGTTTTTATAAGGAAACCTGATCGGAAACGGTCAGGTTTTTTTTGCCTCTATCTATTTTATTGGTCCTGTAAAATAAACTTGTTTTGAAATAACAAAATAGACATTACACCACAAAAGATAGCGGCATCTGCAAAATTAAAGATAGGTGTGGAATAATAAGAACCGCCCCAAAGTGGAATCCAGGAAGGCAAAGGCCCCTCGTAAAAATCTGCAAAAAACATATCGATTACTTGACCGTGAAACCATCTCATCGGTGCTCCAGCCGGGGCATTTTGGAATATAACCCCATAAAATACGGAGTCAATTAAATTGCCAATGGCGCCCCCTAAAATCAATGCAACTGAAACCAAAAGTCCCGTCGGGCTCTTTTTTACAGTCAAAGAGTACAAGTAATACCCAATGGCAAGCATGGCTATAATCCGGAAGCTTGTTAAGATTAACTTTCCCCAAATAGATCCAATTTGAATCCCAAATGCCATACCTGGATTTAAGGTATAATGTAGTTTGAAGAAGTCCCCAATAATTGGAATTTGGCCAAAATAACCTGGCTCCATCCAGGTATGAACAGCTATTTTAATTCCCTGATCTAGGGCAATAATCAATAAACTTAAAAGAAAGTAGCGGTAATTTTTCATGCGTTGTTTCGGCGGTTTACTTCTTTTTGTAATAGGGCAAATTCGCGAGAAGTTTGTCCAGCAATAGAACTATTTTCCTCTGCGCGTCTAAATAGGTAAGGCATTACTGCATCCACTGGTCCATATGGCACGTATTTCGCCACATTATAACCTGATGCGGCTAAATTGTAGGAGATATTGTCAGACATGCCCAGTAATTGTGCGAAGTAGATATTCGGGTGATTGGATGGAATTTGTAATTCATTCATGGCATCGCACAGTAGCAAACAGCTTGCTTCGTTATGGGTCCCCATGCAAAAATGCACGTTCTCCAAATGAGCAAGGCATAATTTAACGCCTAAATCGTAGTCGCGATCCGTATCTTCTTTGGATACATGTAGTGGCTCTGAATATTCATCTTCGTGTGCTTTTTGACGTTCTTTTTCTAAATAGGCACCCCGCACTAATTTCACTCCTAAGTAATACTTGTTTGCTTTAGCCGCCGCGATGGCTACCTCTAAATTTGCCAGCATGTCATGGCGGTACATCTGGAAGGTATTGTAGATGATAGCCGTCTTTAAGTTGTATTTAGCCATCATTTCGTAGGTTAATCGGTCGATAGTCGTTTGTATCCAACTCTCCTCTGCATCGATGAAAAGTCTCACCTGCAAAACGTGCGCTAGATCGCATATCTCAATTAGCAACTCTTTACTATGGTTAAATAATTCTTGTTCTTCCTCTTCTAATTCTGCCTCGGTTTGTGCTTTTTCCAAAAGCTCTGATTGAAAGATTCCTGTTAACTTAAAAACGGCAAAAGGAATGGCTGGATTTTCCGCAGATTTACGGATTGTTTTAAGGATTTCATCCTTGGTTTTTTGGAATGATTTTTCACTTTCTTCTCCCTCAACAGAGTAGTCTAGAATAGTTCCAATTTTTGCCTTTTCAAGCTCTTGAATCGTTGATTCACAGCCATCTATGGTTTCTCCACCACAAAATTGGGCGAAAATCGTGCTTTTTATGACTTTTTTGACCGGAAAATGCAGGAAAAGAAATAATTTGATGAAAAAAGTGCCTAAATTTACCAACCAATTTTGGTTCATTGCAGCAAAAATCCAATAGGACTTCTTCAACTGAAAATCGTCTTTCGAAGCAAAGGCTATTTTAGTATCCTCAAATGATAAAGTAGCTGAGGGAATTGTTGATGATTTTTTTGTCATTTGTGCTAAAAATTGATGCAAATATAATTGAAATATTACCGATTGCTTAAGAAAAAAATAAACAAATAAATAGGGGGCACAAGTCCTCGTTAACCGTCAGAATATTATGAATGCCAATTTAGACATTGTACCAATGCAGGACTGGATTCAGACAAACGGAAAACCCTTAATTATTGCGGGTCCATGTTCAGCTGAAACAGAAGAGCAAGTATTAGAAACCGCTCGCCGTATCAAAGCGGAGGGTTATGCTCACATCATGAGAGCAGGTGTTTGGAAACCCCGTACACGTCCAGGCAGTTTTGAAGGGATGGGAGAACCCGCTTTAAAATGGTTAGTAGAAGCGAAGAAGGAAACAGGTTTACCATTAGCGATTGAAGTAGCTACGCCAGAGCACATCGAATTAGCCTTGAAATATGGCGTTGATGTTTTATGGATTGGTGCTCGTACAACGGTTAACCCTTTTAACGTACAAGATTTAGCGGATGCTTTGAAAGGAGTAGACGTTCCTGTACTAGTGAAAAATCCAGTGAATCCAGACCTAGCTCTTTGGGTAGGTGCTTTCGAGCGTCTTCAAGGATCAGGTATCAAGAAATTAGGAGCGATCCACCGTGGTTTCTCTAATGCACAAGAAACAAAGTACCGTAACTCACCTATGTGGGCGATGGCGGTTGAATTAAAGCGTTTGTTCCCTCAAATGCCATTAATCGGTGACCCATCTCACATGGCTGGAAAGCGTGCATTATTGATGGAATTGTCTCAACGTATTTTGGATTTGAACTACGATGGTATGATCATCGAAACTCACCGCGATCCAGATGCGGCTTGGTCAGATGCTTCACAGCAAGTTACTCCTGAGAAATTAGGCGAAATGTTACGTGACCTAGAAGTTCGCAATGCGAACTACGGCGCTGACTTCTCTGATGAATTAGCGAGTCTTCGTGAGAAAATCGACAATATCGATCGCGAATTATTAGAAGTTATTGCGGCTCGTATGTCCATCGTAGAGAAACTAGGCGAATACAAGCGTGATAATAACGTAGCGGTATTGCAATTAGACCGTTGGAAGCAATTACATAATGATCGTGCTAATCAGGCCAAAGGTTTAGCTTTATATCCAGAATTCGTAGAAGAACTATTCAAATTAGTTCACTTAGAGTCTATCCGTAAGCAAACGGAAGTGATGAATAATGCGACAGCATAATTAGTCCGAAGTCCGGAGTAAATAAGTCCGGAGGATATTATTAAAAATGGGGCCCTTAAAAGGTCCCATTTTTTGTTTAAAGCTTAATTTATATAAAGCATAAAGCACAAAGAATAAAGCATAAAGATTGAATCCGCGAAGCGGATGCATTCATGAAATGTCCCTTCGGACTCATTCCCTCCGGACTCATTCCCTTCGGACTAGAGACTAGCGACTAATCTTCCACCCCGCCCAAACAATCAACCCCATCCCCACTAACGTAATAAAGTCCGGGAATCCGTGGCCTAGAACGACCTCGATGATAATGGAGAAGATGACCGCGCTATTTCCCACCACACCTACTACACTCGCCTTCTCATTTAAGAGAGCCTGCGTGGTGTAATATTGAACCCCTAGGGCCAATAGGCCCATGATCAGTGCTGAAATCCATTCGGCGATGGATGGCTGCACCCAAACGCCCGTCAAGAAGCTATTTTCAAACCCGCCTAAGGTTCCGGTTAAAAGGGAAATCACAGACGCAATAAGTCCGGCGCCCATGAAGGAAACGACGACCCAGCGGGAATCATAATATTTTTGGGCCTCTTTGATGGCTAAATAGCCTAAAGCCGTTCCCATGGCGTAGATGATTCCGGTGCTATGATGCCAAAGAGAACCATCACTGCTTGGTTGAAAAATCAGCAAGATACCGAAAAAGCCTATCAGCAGGAATAAAACTTGTTTGCCGGAAAGACCCTCATTTGGCAATAAAAAGAAGCTAAAGACTGCGATGAAGAGCGGGAAAGCTTGTCCATAGGTGTTCGTTAGAGAAAGGCCTAAATGTTCTAGTGTGTAGAAGAGGCAATAGAGGGTGAAGGCCCCTAAAAGTCCGCGCAGGATGATGAAATAGAGTTTTCCGCCCACTTGAACAGCGGGTTTTCGGTATAGGCTGGTTAATAAAAAGGGGAGACCTACGGCGCTGCGGAAAAAGACAAGTTGTATGGAGTTGAAGGTGTGGCTCATTTCTTTGGCGATCGCGGACATGATCGCAAAGCAAAGGGATGAGAGCAGCATGAAAAAGACTCCTTTGTTGGAATAAATTCGTTTCAACATTCTATTTAATCTTCGAGGATTAGCTCAAATTTTCTAACTTGCATTTCTTTTCAAAGGTATGACAAAAAAAATAATTTTATCTCCTGAAGCACCTGCTCCCATTGGGCCTTATTCCCAGGCAGTTGAGGTGAATAACACCCTGTATGTGTCTGGACAGATTGCATTGTCCGTTTTTGAGGCGGGTGGATCGATCGAAGAAGAGACGAATCAAGTGATGTTGAATTTGCAGCATATTTTGACGGCTGCGGGCTATTCGTTCGATAACGTAGTGAAGTGTTCGATTTTCGTGAAGGATATGGGTCATTTTGCTTTGATCAATGAAGTTTATGGTCGTTATTTTGTTCAAAATCCTCCCGCTAGAGAGACGGTAGAGGTGGCACGCTTGCCTAAGGATGTGCGTGTGGAGATTTCGTGTATTGCCTATAAATAATAACTATGTCTGATTCAGTACGTGTTCGCTTTGCGCCCAGTCCTACGGGACCGCTCCACATCGGGGGGGTAAGAACCGCTTTATATAATTACCTGTTTGCCCGCAAAATGGGGGGTAAATTCTTATTACGTATCGAAGATACCGACCAGGCACGTTTTGTGCCGGGTGCAGAAAACTATATTTTAGAGAGTTTAGCTTGGTTAGGCATCAGCCCAGACGAGGGAGTTGGTGTGGGTGGACCACATGAACCCTATCGCCAAAGCGAACGCAAAGGCCTCTACAAAGCCTACGCAGACCAATTGTTAGCAGACGGAAAAGCTTATTATGCTTTTGATACCTCTGAAGATTTAGATGCGATGCGCGCTAGTTTCGAGAGTCAAGGTTCTGCCTTTCAATACAATTCGTTAACTCGTGTGAAGTTGAAAAATTCGATCGCCTTAGCTCCGGCTGAAGTGGAGCAATTGATCGCTTCCGGAACGCCTTACGTGATTCGCTTGAAAGTTCCAGCGAAAGGGGAGGTGCGTTTCCAAGACAACATTCGCGATTGGGTACACGTGCATACGTCTAGTATCGATGACAAAGTTTTGATGAAGTCGGACGGGATGCCTACTTACCATTTGGCGAACGTAGTCGATGATCACATTATGGAAATTACCCACGTGATCCGTGGAGAAGAATGGTTGCCATCAGCGCCATTGCATATTTTATTGTACCAAGCTTTTGGCTGGAAAGCACCTCAATTTGCCCATTTGCCTCTTTTATTAAAGCCAGAGGGCAATGGTAAGTTGTCCAAAAGAGACGCAGATTTAGGTGGTTTTCCGGTATTCCCTATGGAATGGACGGATCCGGCGACGGGTTCGATTTCTAAAGGATTTAAGCAAGAAGGCTATCTGAAGGAAGCTACCTTGAATTTTTTAGCTTTTTTAGGCTGGAATCCAGGAACGGAGCAAGAAATGTTCAGCTTGACGGAATTAGCAGATGCCTTCTCGTTAGAACGCATTAACAAAGCGGGTGCGAAGTTCGACGTGAAAAAAGCCCAATGGTTTAATGAGCAATATATTAAGCAACAAGATCCGGCAGCTTTAGCGGCGGATTATTTGCCTAAATACCCTGCAGATCAAGGTTTATCTTTTGTTCAGTTATTTTTGGATCGTATTACCTTCCCACAAGAATTAGCGGTGAAAGTGGCGGAGTTTCAAGCGCGTCCAGCCATTTATGATGAGGCTGTTATGGCTTCGAAGTGGAATGCTGATGCAGCAGCAGGTTTACAATTTATCGCTCAAGCTTTACCTGGTGTTGATTCGTGGGAGCCGGAAGGTATCAAACACGCGATTCACGAAGTATTAGAGACGAATGGAATTAAGATGGGCAAAGTGATGCAGATTTTGCGCGTGGCCTTAAGTGGAAACGGAGCAGGTCCAGATTTGATGATTTCGATGCAATTATGGGGTAAAGCGGAGGTGATCGAGCGATTGACTACAGCTTTGGCCAAATTCCCAGCACTATAAAAGAAGATGGCCAAAAAGGACAAAAAAAAGGAATTACCTACCGTTCATCCAGAATTAGCGGGATTTGAAATGAATATCGATTCATTAGGAACGATTACGTCCAGCCTTGATCGCGATCGCTTGAATGCATTTTTAGACAAGCACATGCCCGAGGATAAAAAATTAAAACCGAAAGAAAATGAAGGTTAGTCAAGAGGATGTGAAGAAAATTGCGCATTTGGCTCGATTAGAGATGCCCGAATCGAAACTAGGGGAGATGCAAGATTCCATTAACAAGGTGTTAGTGTGGATGGAAGCCCTCAATTCGGTGGATACATCGTCCGTGGAGCCTTTGGTCCATATGAGCTCTGCCTTAAATCATTTCCGCGAGGATGAGGCTAAAGTAACTTTAGATCGTGCAAAAGCTCTTTCCTTAGGCCCAGATACAAATGATACCTATTTCAAGGTGCCGCAAGTAATCGAATAGTAATCGACTAATTAGCCAATATAGTATTCAATCGCTTTCTTCATTTCCGATTTACTCACCGGAATGTCATAGCCGCAGTCTCCAATACCCGTTAACAACGAGAATCGAACTTCTCCACCTTTGTTCTTCTTATCTTGAAGTGTTAAGGCAATAATGGCAGGAATTTCAGACGCCTTTAGTGACACCTTTCCGTAGGTCTCGAACAAGTATACCTCGATATCTCCTAATTCTTCCGCGCTAATCAATCCGCGTTGATAGGCTAAAAATGCCTCCATAATCATTCCCACAGCGATGGCTTCGCCATGTAAAATCTTGCGTTTTCCTTGATCTAATAAGAATGTCTCTACCGCGTGTCCTAAGGTATGTCCCCAGTTTAAGATCTTGCGCAACCCTTTTTCTGTAGGATCCTCTGCAACCACCGCTTTCTTGATTTCAACAGAATGTTGAATAAGTGATGCAAAATCAACTTTTTCGAAATCAATATGGCTGATTTGCTCCCACTTCTCTGCATCACGAATCAGACAATGCTTGATGATTTCGGCATATCCAGAAAGCTTTTGAGCCGCAGGTAATGTCTGGATGAAAGTAGGATCGATTAATACCGTTTTGGGTAAATTAAATACCCCAATATGGTTCTTCAAACCCTGAAAATCAACTCCTAATTTCCCACCCACACTAGCATCTACCTGCGCTAATAAGGTTGTAGGAATTTGAATAAAGTCGATTCCTCGCTTATAAGTAGAGGCACAAAACCCACCCAAATCCCCAATTACTCCACCACCTAAATTTATTAACAGGCCATGGCGGTCCATATTTGCTTTTGTCATCACTTCCCACACTTTTTCACAAGTGCCCAGGTGTTTATTGTTTTCACCTGATTTGATTTGAATCTTGATAAAACCCTTTGGTAAAAAGGCTTCAATTAACGGAAGGCAATGCTTTGAAGTTTGTTCGTCTACTAAAACCGCAATTTGCAAATAGGTATTTTGGCTTAAAAAAGCAGGTAAAGAATTTGAAATAGGTGCGATTTCGACTGACATGGGATTTTTTCTTCAATGGATTCCTAAAATTACCATGATTTTGTGAAAATGGACTATTTTTTGCCTAATTTTGTACCCGCTTGTTAATCCCACAAGATTTACATTTTTTTATGAGAGAAATTCAGTTTAGAGAAGCCTTACGCGAGGCGATGACAGAGGAAATGCGTCGTGATGCATCTGTTTTTTTAATGGGTGAGGAAGTGGCGGAATACAATGGAGCCTACAAAGTTTCCCAAGGAATGTTAGATGAATTCGGTCCGGATCGCGTAATTGATACGCCTATTGCCGAATTGGGTTTTGGTGGAATTGCCGTAGGTGCTTCTGCGAATGGTCTACGTCCTATTGTTGAATTCATGACCTTTAACTTCTCTTTAGTAGCGATTGATCAACTGATTAACTCAGCTGCTAAAATGATGTCTATGTCTGGGGGACAATATTCTTGCCCAATCGTCTTCCGTGGACCGACTGGAAATGCAGGGCAATTGTCATCTCAACACTCATCAAACTTCGAGAATTGGTTTGCAAATACACCAGGCTTAAAAGTCGTGGTTCCTTCAAATCCAGCAGATGCAAAGGGGTTATTAAAGGCATCAATTCGTGATAATGATCCTGTGATTTTCATGGAATCTGAAGTGATGTACGGTGACAAAGGCTTAGTGCCAGATGGCGAATACTTAATCCCTATTGGTAAAGCCAATGTGGTTAAACCAGGGTCACAGGTAACCATCGTTACTTTTGGTAAAATGCTTTCTCGTGTGGTCATGCCTGCAGTAGAGGAATTAGAAAAGCAAGGGATTTCATGCGAAGTAATCGACTTGCGTTCAGTACGTCCAATTGATTATCCTGCCGTAGTAGAATCAGTGAAGAAAACGAATCGTTGTGTAGTAGTAGAAGAAGCGAATCCATTATCGGCTATCTCTTCTGAGATTGCTTATCACTTACAACGTTGGGCATTTGATTACTTAGATGCGCCAGTGGTTCGTGTGAATTCACGTGACTTACCACTTCCTTACGCACCTACCTTGATCGAAGAAATTCTTCCAAGCATCGAGCGTACAATCCAAGCGGTTAAAACAGTAACATACAAGAAGTAATTCTTTAGTGCATCAAAAAAGCCGGAGCTTCTCGCGAAACTCCGGCTTTTTTGATGTAGCTACTGATTAAAGCATAAAGAATAAAGCACAAAGTATAAAGTTGGTATCCGCTTCGCGGATGAATTCGTGAAAAATCCTTCACAAACGTATCGCCACCGGCGATTCCACCTCTATGCTTTATTCTTTGTGCTTTATGCTTTAATCTATACTCTCTACTCTATAATCTATAAACTACAACACATAGATAAACCTCGATCCATCCACATCTACACCCTCTAATTTGATGCGTCCTTTTCTGGACTCTAAAGCCTCAACTGCCTCCTTAGGAGAGTTAATTAACTTGTCATTAATTTTAGTGATCACAGAACCTTTCGCAAGTCCATACATTTCAAGACGGCCATCAGGCAATACTTCAGCGATCTTTACACCTGAACTTACTCCGAATTTCTTCTTCTCAGCCGGAGTCAAGCTTGCAAATTTAGCCCCTAAGAATTCTGATTTCGCTGATTCAGGAGAGTTGTCTCCTTTTACGATTTCGGTGTTACCGTCTTTATTCTTTAAGGTTACCTTGAATTCCTTGGTAGCGCCATCGCGGTTAACGGTTACTTGAAGTGGCTCACCTGGACGTTTTCTGCTCACGATTTCCATTAACTTCGAAGTTGATTTTGTCTCTACTCCGTCTACCTTAGTGATTACGTCATTTATTTTGATACCTGCATCTTTAGCAGCTGAGTTTTCAGAGAAGCCTCCTACATATACACCGGCGCTAGTTTTAAGGTCTTTTTCTTCTGCTAATTTGGCATTCACCTCAGAGATTTGAACACCTAAGAAGCCTCGCTGTACGTTACCGTATTTAATTAGATCACCAGACACTTTCTTCACGATGCTCACTGGAACGGCGAAGGAATAACCTGCAAACTGACCTGTACGTGAATAAATAGCGGTGTTGATACCGATTAATTCTCCTTTTAAGTTGACCAAAGCACCTCCTGAGTTGCCTGGGTTTACTGCAGCATCCGTTTGGATGAATGATTCAAGTGGATTCATGTCTGGGCTATCGCGGTCGATGATGTTTTGGCGACCTTTGGCAGAAACGATACCTGCTGTAACCGTTGACTCTAGATTAAATGGATTACCCACGGCTAACACCCATTCTCCTACGCGAAGCGCGTCTGAATCACCAAAAGTTAAGAAAGGTAAATTTGTTTCCTTGATTTGTATAACCGCTAAATCCGATGATGGATCTGTTGAGATGACCTTCGCTTTGTATTCACGTTTGTCATTTAAAATAACGGTCACCTCTGAAGCTTCTGCTACTACGTGGTTATTAGTCACAATATAACCGTCAGCGGAGATGATGACTCCAGAACCAGAAGCCTCTTGTGGTTGTTGCTGTTGTCTACGGCCACCGCCACCGAATGGATCTCCAAAACCAAAGAAGTCATCGAAAGGGCTCGAGAATTGTTGTTGTCTTTGACGCGTTTCCATCTTCGTCTTGATGTGCACCACAGCCGGCGTTGTTTTTTCTGCTGCATACGTGAATTCACCTGGGTTTCCTGGAACGATTTGATTAGATACGGAGGTGGTAAAGGCAGAAGGTGCATCCGAGAATCCGGATGAATTATTACCTAAATTAAAGAGCGAATAGGCGCCTAATGTGACTCCACTCGACATTAATGCAATGATTGCATACGACTTAAGCTGATTATTTAATTCCATTTGGCTTTATATAAATTTAAAATTTGTACTGCGAATTTAAATGAAAATTAGGCTTA
The DNA here is from genome assembly GCA_044353355.1 of Aquirufa sp. Lineage (GTDB taxonomy): Bacteria > Bacteroidota > Bacteroidia > Cytophagales > Spirosomataceae > Aquirufa. The sequence goes on along the minus strand of JBILCC010000024.1, from coordinate 1,946 downwards.
CACAACCTCATTAACAAGTTTTAAGAGTTTTAAATCCCGAAGGAAATGGCTAATTTTGTGGTTCATTCGTAAAAACACGTTCAAATGATTTTAAGTGAGCAAGAATTATTGAGGAGACAAAAGCGCCAAGAATTATTGGCGATGGGAATTGATCCTTATCCTGCACAGGAATACCCGGTGAATGTTTATTCTGATCAGATTTTGGCAGAATTTAAACCGGAGTCTGGAAACTACCAAGACGTCGTATTAGCAGGTCGCTTAATGGGCTTCCGTATCATGGGAAATGCCTCTTTTGCTGAACTTCAGGACGCGAATGGCCGTATTCAATTGTACTTCCGTCGCGACGACCTTTGTCCGGGCGAGGATAAAACCTTGTACAATACGGTATTTAAAAAGTTACTAGACATCGGTGACATCATCGGTGTAAAAGGATATGTTTTCACGACGCAGATGGGAGAAATCTCCGTTCACGTACGTGAGTTTACGATTCTCTCCAAAGCCTTAAAGCCACTTCCTGTCGTTAAAGAAGCAGATGGCCAAACCTACGACGCCTTTTCTGATCCAGAAATGCGTTACAGACAGCGTTACGTTGATTTAATTGTTAACCCATCCGTAAAAGACATCTTCATCAAGCGTGCGAAGATCATCTCGACAATGCGTGCGATGTTTGACGAACGTGGTTGGTTAGAGGTGGAAACACCGGTATTGCAAGCGGTTCACGGCGGTGCGTCGGCTCGTCCGTTCAAGACCCACCACAATACCTTGGATATGCCTCTTTATTTGCGTATCGCAAATGAATTATATCTGAAGCGCCTAATCGTAGGTGGATTTGATGGCGTGTATGAGTTCGGTAAAATGTTCCGTAATGAAGGAATGGACCGCACGCACAACCCAGAATTTACCTCGTTGGAATTCTATGTAGCCTACAAGGATTATAACTGGATGATGAACCTGACGGAGTTAATCTTCGAAACGGTTGCTTCTCGTTTACACGGAAAAACTAAAATCGCGGTAGGGGAGAACGAAATCGAATTTGCAGGACCTTATCCTCGTTTAACTATTTCAGGTGCTATTTTACAGTATTCTGGAGTAGATGTAGATGCTTTGTCTGAAGATGAGTTGCGCGCGAAGTGTGTGGAGTTCGGAATGGAAGTAGATAAAGGAATGGGCAAAGGAAAGCTTATTGACGAGTTATTCGGCGAGAAAGTAGAAGCGAATTTGATTCAGCCTACGTTCATTACGGATTACCCAGTGGAGATGTCGCCCTTAACGAAAAAGCACCGTTCGAAAGAAGGTTTAGTCGAACGTTTTGAATTATTCGTGAATGGAAAAGAAATCGCGAATGCTTACTCAGAATTAAATGATCCTATTGACCAAAAAGAGCGTTTCGAAGATCAATTAGCCTTAGCGGAGCGCGGAGACGACGAAGCAATGGCGATGGATCATGATTTTATTCGCTCATTAGAATATGCGATGCCACCTACCTCAGGTATTGGTATCGGAATCGACCGTTTGACCATGTTGATGACAAACCAATCATCGATTCAAGAGGTTTTATTCTTCCCTCAAATGCGTGCAGAAGTAGTGAAGGAAGTAGATTCTGAATCAGCTTTCGCAGAAAGAGGTATTTCTGAAGTGTGGATTCCGGCCTTACAAAAGATGGGTATCCTGACATTAGAAGCATTAGACGCTGCAAACCCTAATAAAGTGTTCAATGATTTAGGTGGGATGCGCAAGAAATTGAAGATAGATGCGGTTATGCCGACGAAGGACGAAGTGATGGCCTGGATTCAAGCATAATTGTTTCAACCTTCTACATAAAAAAAAGCCTTCCGAAAGAAGGCTTTTTTTATTTCTCTTTAACTAGAGATCAATGTTGCAATTTTCTAGGTAGACCTATATATATATTGTAAATAAAGATTTTCTCTAATCAAAAAACCGTAAGA
>JBILCC010000092.1:0-6649 GCA_044353355.1 Aquirufa sp. | reverse complement strand
GATCGCCAGGATTCCTTTTGTTTTGATACGGAAACGACGAGCCTAGTCGCGATCGAAGCCGCTTTAGTAGGCATGTCCTTCTCCTACCGCAAGGGCGAGGCCTTTTATGTGCCGTTCCCAGAAGATCCGGCGGCATGCCAGGCGCAGGCAGATTTATTTAAGGCTATTTTTGCCAAAGAATCTACCATCAAAATCGCCCAAAATATCAAGTATGACATGAGCGTATTGCGTAATTATGGCATCGAACTCAAGGGTGCCACATACGACACAATGCTCGCGCATTACTTGATTGAACCGGAGAAGCGCCACGGGATGGATGCTTTGGCCCTCGCCTATTTAAGCTATGAGCCCATGTCCATCGAAAACTTGATTGGCAAAAAAGGCGCGAAACAAGGAAATATGCGCGAGGTGGAGCTAAACTTGATAAAGGAATATGCGGCAGAAGATGCGGACATTACCTTGCAATTAAAGCCATTCCTGGACAAACAATTAACGACAAACCCGAAAGCCGTTCAGTTACTTCACGAGGTAGAAATGCCCTTAGCACGTGTTCTTTCCACGATCGAATGTGAAGGAGTGAATTTAGATGTGCCATTCCTACAGGAAATGTCCAAGACGTTGGAAGCAGATTCCAAAGCCGTGCAAGAGAAGATTTTCGCCACGGCTGGTCAAGAATTCAACATCGCCTCCCCTAAGCAATTAGGCGAAATTTTGTTCGAAAAACTGAAGCTAGATCCGAAAGCGAAAAAGACCAAAACCGGACAATATATGACGGGCGAAGAGGTCTTATCTAAATTAGAAGCCGAGCACGAAATCGCCTCCTTGATTCTCGATTTCCGTGAATTACAGAAGTTGAAATCAACCTATGTAGATGCCCTTCCAGCTCTAATTTCGCCCAAAACAGGTCGCATCCACACGTCCTTCATGCAAGCAGTCACGGCTACCGGTCGTCTGTCTTCGAAGGATCCGAACTTACAAAATATCCCGATTCGTACGGTACGTGGTCGTGAAATCCGTAAGGCCTTCATACCGCGCGATGAAAACCACTTAATTTTATCAGCGGATTATTCCCAAATCGAATTGCGCATCATGGCTGCCTTCTCGAAAGACGAATCGATGCTCGATGCGTTCAATAACGGATTAGATGTACACAAAGCAACTGCCGCGAAAGTATTCCACGTCCCATTGGAAGAAGTTACTTCGGACATGCGTCGCAAGGCGAAAACGGTGAACTTTGGGATTATTTACGGTGTTTCGGCCTTTGGCCTAGCAGCTCAATTAGCCATATCCCGCACGGAAGCGAAAGAAATTATCGATCAATATTTCGTTGAATTCCCTAAGGTGAAGACCTTTATGGACCAAAGCATCACCGACGCTCGCGAAAACGGCTACGTCGAAACTGTTTTGGGTCGCCGTCGCTACCTGCGCGATATTTTATCAGCTAATATGAATGAGCGTGGTTTTGCCGAACGCAATGCCATCAATGCCCCTATCCAGGGTTCTGCGGCTGATATGATCAAAGTGGCGATGATTCAAATCCAGGATTTCCTAGAAAGAGAAAACTTGAAATCGAAAATGATCTTAACCGTGCATGATGAACTTGTGTTCGACGCACATAAAGACGAAGTCGACTACCTTAAAACCCAAATCAATAAGATCATGTGCGAAGCGATGGATTTAGGCGTCGCGATGGAAACCGGAATTGGCGTGGGGGAAAATTGGCTGGAAGCGCATTAAAAAGCTGCTATGCAGCTTTTTAAAAGCACAAATAATAAAGCATAAAGAATAAAGATGGAATAAAAAGAGCGGCAAATGCCGCTCTTTTTATGTTATAGAAATATAAAACACTTCACATAATTATCGCCGCAGGCGATGCAAACTTTATTCTTTGTGCTTTATTCTTTGTGCTTTAATTTTTGTCCAAAAACCTCTCCGTTTTCCCGCCATACGAATCATTTCGTTTGTTGAAGGATCTCGAATGGGCAAAATTGAGAAAAATCATATTTCAAGCCTCATTCTTTGATTCTTTTCGGTAAATTGCAATCTAATACGATTGAAAAAAATTGATTTAATGGAAAATAAAAAACAGGATACCGCCTCGGCATTGAAGGATATAATTTCACACGCGAAAGAATATGGATTCGTATTTCCTTCTTCAGAGATATATGATGGTTTGCAAGCGGTATATGATTACGGTCAAAACGGTGTCGAATTAAAGAATAATTTAAAAACAGTTTGGTACAAGGCAATGACGATGTTGAATGACAACGTGGTAGGTCTTGATGCGGCTATTTTTATGCACCCATTGACTTGGAAGGCCTCTGGGCACGTGGATTCTTTTAATGATCCGATGATTGATAACAAGGATTCTAAAAAACGTTACCGTGCTGATACTTTATTAGAAGAAAGAGCAGCACAATTAGAGGACGAGGGAAAAGAGGCAGAGGCGAAGGCTTTATTACAAAAGATGGCGAAATGCTTAGATGCAGGGGACTTAGAGGGAGTTCGCCAGATCATTATTGATGAAAATATTAAGTGTCCGGTTTCGAACACGGCTAATTGGACTGAAGTGCGCCAATTTAATTTAATGTTCTCTACACAAGTAGGCGCGGTTTCAGAGGATGCTAGTTTAATTTATTTACGTCCAGAGACGGCTCAAGGGATCTTTGTTAATTTCTTAAATGTCCAAAAGACAGGTCGTATGAAGGTGCCTTTTGGCATTGCACAAATCGGAAAAGCCTTCCGTAACGAGATCGTTGCGCGTAATTTCATCTTCCGTATGCGGGAATTCGAACAAATGGAGATGCAATTCTTCGTTCGCCCTGGCACAGAAATGGAATGGTATTCGAAGTGGAAAGAAACACGTATGAAGTTTCACTTAGCTTTAGGTTTGCCAGCTACATCTTTGAAATTCCATGATCACGATAAATTAGCCCACTACGCAAATGCGGCGGTGGATATTGAGTACAAATTCCCGTTTGGCTTTAAAGAAATGGAAGGAATCCACTCGAGAACGGATTTCGACTTGAAAGCGCACCAAGATTTATCAAGAAAAAAACAACAGTATTTTGACCCAGAAATAAACGAAAATTACATACCTTATGTGGTTGAAACGTCCGTAGGGGCTGATCGTTTATTCTTAGCGATTCTTTGCAATGCGTATACAGAAGAGACGGTGGGCGAAGGAGAGCAAGAAAAACAACGTGTTTTCTTGAATTTCCATCCTGCGTTAGCTCCGGTAAAAGTGGCCGTTCTTCCTTTAGTTAAGAAGGATGGTTTAGCAGAGAAAGCACAAGAAATAGTGAATAGCATTAAATTTGCCTTTAACACAACATATGACGATGGTGGCGCCATAGGCAAGCGATATACCCGTCAAGATTTAATTGGAACACCGTATTGTGTGGTGGTTGATTACCAAACCATGGAAGACAACACCGTGACCGTTCGCGATCGCAACACGATGACCCAAGAGCGCATTTCTATAGCAGACCTAAAAGAGAAAATTGGTTATGCTGTATCGATGGAGCGTATTTTTGAAAAACTTTTAAGTTAAAACGCAAACAACGACGATTATGATCACCGAAGAGAGCAATCCAGCAGAAGAATTGGAAACCACTCCTACTCCACCAGAAGAAACACCAGCAGCAGAGACGGCAGTCGAAGCGACTCCAGTTGAAGAAACAGTAGAAGCAGAGGCCGCAGTTGAAGAAACTGTAGAATCAGAAACTGTAGCCGAAGAGATTGTAGATTTAGAGGCAGCAACAGCAGAGGTAGCTCCAGTTGAAGTAGCAACGCCAGCTGAGGTAGTTTTTCCTACAGTGGAAGAAAAGGCTGTGGAATTTCCAACTTTAGACCTTTCAAAAGCGACAAAAGAGAGCATACTTGCCTTTTATGAGCAATTGAAATCAATTCTTCAATCGAGCGCCTCATCGGCAAACTTCAAAAAAGTCGATGAATTAACTAAAGAGGTAAAGACGGCTTGGGAAGCGATCAAACAAGGTGAGCGTACTGAGGCATTAGCCGCATTTAAAGCTGCTAATGAAGATTCGGAGGAAGGATTTTCTTTTAAAGGAGATGAAATTTCCCAAAAAATCGACGGAATTGCGACCTTCATTCGTTCTGAGAGAGGTGCATTCTTCTCTAATTTAGAGAAATTAAGAGAAAAGGCATTAGAAGGAAAAACGCGTTTAATTAATGAATTAAGAACTTTAGTGGATTCGGATGATAATTCAGATCCTGCGCATGTGAATGCGAGCTTTAAAGCCTTCAAGAAAATTCAAGAAGAGTGGAAAGGCTTAGGCAGTGTGCAGGGACCTATGAATCAGACGCTTTGGCAGAGTTATCATGCCTTAGTAGATCGTTTCTACAGCAATAGAAGTATTTTCTTTGAACTTTTAGAGTTAGATCGCAAGAAGAATTTACAAGCAAAAGAACTAATCGCCAATAAACTAGAAGGTTTAGCGGCAGAGATTTCGAAAGGCAGCGCTTTGCAGAAATTATTAAAAGAGGCAGAAGAGCTATTCGAAGAATACAAACATATCGGCCCTGCTAACAGAGAAAATAATGAGACGCTATGGACGCGTGTGAAAAAATCACTAGATGTTCTTTTCGAACAAAAAAGAGCGGTTCAAGATGCTCAAAAGCAAGTTTTCGAAGAGAATTTAAAAGTAAAACGCGAGATTGGCGACTTAATGAAGCACTACGCGAGCTTCACCGCTGCAAACATTAGCGAATGGAATCAGGCTTCTAAAGCGGTTTTAGCGCTACAAGAGCAATGGAATAATTTAAAAGGTGGATTACCTCGTGATGGAGGAAAAGAAGTAAGCCAAAATTTTTGGTCTGACTTAAAAACCTTCTTCAAACACAAGAGTGAATTCTTCTCGAAGATCGATGCAGAGCGTAAAGCTAATTTAGCGGCGAAGCAATTATTAATCGACCAAGTGAATGGCATTGTGGAAACAGGTACCATCACTCCTGAAGTGACTCAAATGGTCATCGAAACACAGAAAAAGTGGAAAGAGGTCGGTCACGTACCAGAAAAACAAAAGGATTCCATCTATGCTAAATTCAAGGCAGCTTGTGACGCCTACTTCAATTTAACTCGCGAGAAAGGTAAGAATGCGAAGGATGTAGAATTCGAAGCTAATTTAGAAGCTAAACAAGCTATATTGAAGGAAATGGAAGCCATGTTACAGGATCCTAGCCTACTAGCTACCTTAGGCCAAAAGAAAGCGGCTTGGGATGCAATCGGTTTCGTCCCTCGCAACAATGTGAAAGCCATCCAAGAAAGTTTCCGCACTACGTGGAATGCGTTGATCGATTTAGCTCGCACTCAACCGAAAGAGCAATTAGCTGCTTGGGGTTTTGAATTAAAATCTTTAGCATCTGAAGCAAATACGGGTGGAGAAGAAAGAAAATCTACTTCCCCTGATGCGCGTAAGAAAATTCAAACCTTGGAAAATGATATTGCCGTGTTAACCAATAACTTAGAATTCTTTGCGAAGTCTAAAAACTCGGATAAACTACGTGCTGAGGTAGAAAAGAAAATTGCTCAAGCGGAAAAAGAACTCGAGAAATTGAAAAAAGATTAATTTTTTTCAATCAATATTTTGCGTTTTAATCCATTTGGCTTACTTTTGTGAACTCAAATGTGCCTCCTTAGCTCAGCTGGTAGAGCAACTGATTTGTAATCAGTAGGTCATTGGTTCGATCCCGATAGGAGGCTCAAAAAGCTCGACAGTAATGTCGGGCTTTTTTATTTTTAAATGAAACATAAAATAAGCCCTTAAATAAATATCTAACCACATAATAAATTCGCAAATAATACATGTAGTTTTCACACTATCTTTGTGAAAATTCTGAAATATATGAAAAACGCAACAATCCTATTTTTTGCAACTATCTTAATACTGACTAGTTGCACTAATCGTGACTCGGAAATAATTGAATTATTAAATGCAATTAAACAACATAATGAAGATTTAAAATCTCAATTAACCACTGTAAAAAAAACAGCTGATTCAGCATTAACAGCAGCAAACGCAATTAATGCAAGTCTTTCTACAACAAATAAAAATATTTCAACAATACAAGCAGATTTAAAATCAGTAATAACACAAATAGCCAATCTTACTGCTCAAATGACGCAAACCAATGCTGACCTAACTCTCATTAAATCAAAATTAGATGCTTTACAAACTAAATGTGAACAACTAATTGCCTTATTAGGAACCCAATATTCTGTTTCTCTTTCTACTGGATTAATCGCATATTATCCCTTTAATGGTAATGCTAATGATGTTAGCGGCAATAGCAATAATGGGATACCAAGTAGCGGTTTAATTCTCACTTCAGACAGGAATAATATATCAAATTCAGCATATTACTTTAATGGACAATCTAATATTGAAGTTTTAAATTCTTCAAGCCTTAATTCCTCTGATGTTACGATCAGTGTTTGGTATAATTCTGAAATCAAAAATGCAACAATTATTGCTAAAAGTAATAAATTAAACGCTCTTGAATTTTCTTACAAATTAACTCATGAAGACGAATTTCAAGGTCAAAAAGGTTTATTATACAGTTATGGATTAGGCAATTGTAATTCCTATTCAAATGCATATGAAAGATGGCAAGTAAAAGGAGCCAT
>JBILCC010000091.1:0-6669 GCA_044353355.1 Aquirufa sp. | reverse complement strand
GCTTATGAAAGTGCAAGTTCACGCGATCCACTTTACTGCGGACCGCAAATTGGTAGAAAGCATTCAAGAAAAGTTAAACAAGTTAGATACCTTTTATGACCGAATAACTGGAGGTGAGGTGTTCCTGAAAGTGGCGACAAGTCTAGGAAAGGTAAAGGAGAAAATGTTAGAGATTAAGATCACGGTCCCCGGGGCGGTGTTATTTGTCAAAGAAACAGCGAAATCATTTGAAGAGGCATTAGACTTAGCGTTGAATGCCATCGCAGAACAGATTAAGCGATTTAAATCGAAAAACAATTCCGTAAAGGCGCTTCGAGCAGAAGATTTGGAGAGCGAGGAATTTTAAAAAAAAATGAAACAAAAGAGGCGACCGAAGGTCGCCTCTTTTAATATCAAGGTAATCAAGACTAGATTCCAAAAGCAGACTTCACTGCATCTACATAGTCTAATTTTTCCCAAGTGAATAATTCCACTTCTTTGCTTACTATTTGGCCATTAGGACCGGTGAATTCCTTCTTCACGATCTCGTTCTTGCGTCCCATGTGTCCGTAAGCCGCCGTCTCAGAATAGATCGGGTTACGTAATTTCAAACGTTGCTCGATGAAGTAAGGACGCATATCGAAGATCGCCTCTACTTTACGCGCGATTTCGCCGTCTGTCATATCTACTTTCGCAGTTCCGTAAGTATCGATGAATAAACCGCAAGGTTTAGCTACACCAATCGCATAAGAAACTTGAACTAATACTTGGTCACATAAACCAGCAGCAACTAAGTTTTTTGCGATATGACGCGTTGCGTAGGCAGCTGAACGGTCTACTTTGGAAGGATCCTTACCAGAGAATGCGCCACCACCGTGAGCACCTTTTCCACCATACGTATCTACGATGATCTTACGGCCTGTTAAACCCGTATCTCCGTGTGGACCACCGATCACGAATTTACCTGTTGGATTGATGTGGTATGTGATCGCATCGTTGAATAATGCTTGTAATTCAGGCTTTAATTTAGCCTTCACGCGAGGGATTACAATCTCAACGATGTCCTTGTTGATTTTCGCTAGCATCTCAGCTTCTGAAGCGAAATCATCGTGCTGTGTCGAAACAACGATCGTATCGATGCGTTGAGGTACGTGGTTATCGCTGTATTCAATTGTTACCTGAGATTTTGCATCAGGACGAAGGTATCCGATTAACGAAGGTTCGTTATTGCGGATAGCTGAAAGTTCTTGTAAGATTTTGTGAGCTAAGTCTAAGGCCAAAGGCATATAGTTGTCAGTCTCCTTGGTAGCGAAACCGAACATCATTCCTTGGTCACCTGCACCTTGCTCTTCTGGGTTCTTGCGATCAACCCCTTGGTTGATATCCGCTGATTGCTCGTGAATCGCTGATAAAATACCGCAAGAGTTCGCCTCAAACATATATTCTGACTTCGTGTAACCAATCTTGCGAATTACTTCACGAGTGATGGCTTGCACGTCTAAATACGTTGTTGTGTTCACCTCTCCAGCTAGAACTACTTGACCTGTGGTTACAAGTGTTTCACAAGCTACTTTAGAAGTGGGGTCAAAGGCCATAAAATGGTCAATTAACGCATCAGAGATTTGATCAGCTACTTTATCTGGGTGTCCTTCAGAAACCGATTCAGAGGTGAATAGATAAGCCATGGGCGAATGTTAGTTGTTTATTTAGATTAAAATCAGGGCAAAAATACGATTATTTCAAGGAACCCGCAAGTTCAAATCAGTTAATTATTGACCGGTAAATAGTTTTTAGCGCAGCTCTTATAAAGGGAAAGGTGGGAACAGACCACATCAATCGAAGGTCTTCCTTCCAGGAGGTTTCTTCCTGTAAAAATTTCAACAAAAGCGCTGGTTTGTTGTTGTAAAATAGGCTTTCGAAGACTTTGGAGCCAGCTATTTTTTGATCGATTAGTACTTGCAAGAAGACCTCATCCAGCCAAATTTTCCAAGGATTAACAGGAATAACAAGTGTGGCAGATGGGCCTTTTTCTAGTGCGGCAACGAGGTCTTTGCAGAATTTTTGGGTGCGGTAAAAACTATAGCCGGTTGTGGATTTTACGAAGCCACCACTGGTACCTATTTTTAGGTTTTTTTGGTATAAATTCTCCGGTTTGTTCGGATTGTTACGCATTGGAATCACTCCGCTTTCTTCCTCTTTCAGTAGATAATCATCCTCTGTTAGCCCATAATAGGCAAATAAGTAGGATTTGATTTTGTCGCGGTAATAGTCGGGTTCACGTAAGGCTGTAGAGAAAAAAGTATATTCAAATAAGGCCTTACGTGGACTAGTGGGTAATACGTACATGAATTCACATTCAGTCCCAAATGCAACTCTGAAGTCGAATAAATGAGCAGTGTCTGTTTCGAAGTTATTGAAGTTGCATTCGACTACCCAGCCTAAGAAGTGTTGTTTTAGGTGGTTGGTATTGTCATTTTCGCAAGGGAAAGGGCTGAAACTATCGATGATTTTCTCGGAAGCATAAAAAGTCCCTCCTGAGGTTGTAATAGTAGATCCTAGTCCTTGGTAATTTATCGATTGAATTTCCGCTGCTAAGTAATGAATGTTCTGGTGTTTAAGCAATTCTGATTCAATGTGTGAAAACCAGGCCGATCCGTTTATTTTTCTATAGGAGTAAGGGGCAATGGATAGCTTCAGAGAAGAAGGTCTGGCACTATGAAAATAAAGGGAATCCCAGGATTTTTCGGCTAGAAAATCGAATTCGCCTGAATCGGAGTTCCAATAGCAAAAGGTTTGTTCATTTCGAATACCTCGATCAATGATCAGAATGCGCTTGTCGCCTAGACTGCTTTGAGATAAATAATACGCAAAAGATAAACCGGCCATGCCCCCTCCTGCCAGGATGAAATCGTATTCTCGATAGGCTGGAGCGGGTAATTGCATAAACTAGATGTGCTTTTCCGCGTGGTAACTCGAACGTACTAAGGCTCCAGATTCCACGTAGGCTAGCCCGCGTTTCAACCCTTCCTCCTTGTACATCGCGAAAGTGTCAGGGTGAATCCACTCGATGACCTCATGGTGCATTTTAGTAGGCTGTAAATATTGTCCTAAAGTCAACACATCCAATCCGTTTTCTACTAAATCATCCATCGCTTTTAAGACTTCGTCTTGGGTTTCGCCTAGACCCAGCATAATGCCAGATTTATTACGTTTCCCGAACTCTTTCGTCCGCTTTATTTGCTCTAAACTACGCGCATATTTAGCTTGTGGGCGAACGTAGCGATACAGACGTTCCACGGTTTCCATATTATGAGAAACGACTTCTTGTCCACCTTCGATCATTCGAATTAAAGCATCCCAATTCGCTTTCACATCTGGAATCAAGGTTTCGATGGTCGTCAAAGGGGTGGTTTCTTTCACCGCGCGAACGGTTTGGTACCAAATTTCAGCCCCTTTATCTTTCAATTCGTCGCGGTTCACCGAAGTGATTACGGCGTGTTTAACTTGCATTAATTGGATGGCATCGGCCACGCGGCGTGGTTCGTCTTCATCATATTCGTTTGGACGGCCAGTTGCTACGGCGCAGAAGGTGCAAGAACGGGTGCAGACATTGCCTAAAATCATGAATGTGGCCGTTCCTTCGCCCCAGCATTCACCCATATTGGGGCAATTACCGGATTGGCAAATCGTGTGCAATTTGTACTCGTCTACAATTTTGCGAACATTCGTATATTTCTCCCCGATGGGCAATTTAACGCGCAACCAGTCTGGTTTGCGGGTATTAGCGGCAGGACTTACTTGAGGTAATTCAATCATTTTTTTTCTATTTACTTTTTCCAAAGAAAAAGGTCACATAACCCGTCGTATAAACAGAGCGAGGGTTGGTTTGGTTTAAAATTTCAACAGGTTGACTGAAAAAATCGAGGATAAAACCTGTTTCAATGGCTAGATAATTTTGTTTTAAGGTTTCAAATTTAAACTCTAGAGCTGTTTTTACATGCCAACCTGGTACTATTTTTGATTGAGAAAACCCTGAAAAAAAACTTCCTTCGCCATTGATGGAGGATTTGTTATAGGTATTGTCTAATGCATCAGCCATTGGTACACTGGTCGTTATTGTTTTTCCAGCGTCAGTATAAGCTAAATCTACGTAGTAGGGTTTTAATAGACCAATGGTAGGTCCTGTGGAAATACGTCCAGCTAAACTAGTTCCTCCTTCTTGCGCCTGATTCAAAAGCAAATAATGTTTACCATAACTCGGTCTAAGATTGAGAAGGTAATTCAATTTACCCTCTACATACGTTCTTCCATTAAATGAATAAGGGGAGTCGAATTCTTGGTAGTCTTTGGTATTGGTAAAGTCGATATTTATAAAGGAGCGATTAGGCAAGTTTTTGACAAAACTAAAACCTCCTAAAAGACCAGAATTGGTATTTGTGTTAATTCCAATGCCCCAAGAAGTGGTATTGTTGATTTCTTTTTTTTGAGGTGCAGCTGATTTCCTTTGACCCATCAGAACGAATGGAAACCCTAAAATAACCCAGAAGAAAAAAAATCTAGGCATAGATAAACGGTTTAATTTCATCTACAGAAATATCCCAGTGGGTAGCCGAGTAAGGACAAATTCCCTTGTCAATCACAAGAACTTGAGGTGACTGATGTTCAATAGCAAATTGTTCAGCAATTTGGCTTGAAATAGGTCTGTAGGCTATTAAGTCCAAATAATAAGCGGGTGTGTTTTCTAAATCCCAGGCTCTTTCAAAGCGATTTAAAGCGGTGGAAGAGATCGAGCAACGCGTACTGTGTTTGAAAATAACCACCGGTTTTTCCTGTGAAGTTTCCACAATTTCAGCTACTTGTTTCTCGTCTGTTAAGGGTATCCAATTCATATTCACCTGCCTTTTTCGTAATTTTATCAATTCAACTTCAAATTTAGTAAAAAATGAGGGTTTGCCTCTATTCTTTTGTCTTGTTTTTATATCGAGTTCTTGTTCGATTGTTTGCTTTGTTTCAAAGCAAAGCTGCGTTAATGAATGAGGGCCAAAATCAGGTATGGGTAGGTCTGGAGCAACACTTCAACTCAAATGATAAGCCAGTGGCCTGGTTTCATAGTGCATCTATGGGGGAATTTGAGCAAGGAAGACCCATTATCGAGGCATATAAAAAAGAAAATCCTCAGCATTTTGTGTTGGTTACGTTTTTTTCACCCTCTGGTTATGAAGTACGCAAAAACTATATTGGAGCAGACTTTGTGAGTTATTTACCACTAGATGGTTATTTCAATAGTGCCCGTTTTTTAGATTTAGTTAAGCCTTCGTTGGCCGTGTTTATCAAATATGAATTTTGGCACTATTATTTAACAGGATTAAAAAAGCGCGCAGTTCCAACGATTTTAGTTTCCGCCATTTTTCGACCAAACCAGGTATTTTTTCAATGGTATGGTGGTTTTTACCGTCGTTTATTGGACTGTTTTACGCATTTATTTGTGCAAGATCAGTCATCTGCAGATTTGTTGAATCGCGTGAATGTAACGGTGGCGGGAGATACCCGATTTGATCGTGTTCTGGATACCTTACGAAATCCCGTTTCATGGGATTTGTTGACGAATTTTTTAGACAATACAGAATTTATGGTGGTGGGTTCTGTTTGGCAGGCAGATATGGATGTGTTGATTCCGCTCATCAATTCGAAGAAATACCCTTTCAAATGGGTTATTGCACCTCATGAAATTCACACCGAAGAATTGAAGGCATGGGAGGAGAAGATCGATTTAACTGTTTCTTATTCAAAGGACCCTTTTCACGAAAAAGCAGATGTTCTTTTTGTCAATGAGGTCGGACGTCTTGCCAATCTATACCGGGGTGCATCTTTTGCCTATATTGGTGGGGCTTTTGGAGATGGTTTGCATAGCACCTTGGAAGCTGCGGTTTTTGGACCAACGGTCTTTTTTGGCAATAAAAATTACCTAAAATTCCGGGAGGCAAGGGAACTGATTGAATTAGGTTTGGCATTCCCCATAGAAACGACGGATGAATTGGATAAGGCTATGCGCGTGATTTATGAAAACGACGACGTGTTTGTGAACAAGCAAGTGCAATCACGGGCATATGTGCAATTACAAGCGGGAGCAACGGGAAGAATCATCGAATTTGTGCGTAATTTAGCAGCTAATGGAAGGAAGTAAGGGTTTAATTATGCGTTCAACCGGTTCTTGGTACGAAATTCGTTCCGAGTCAGGAAAGGTCTTCAAGGGACGTTTGAAGGGTAAATTTAAACTCAACGGTCCTAAAACTTCGAATCCAATCACCGTAGGTGACCGTGTCATTTATGCGGTCGAAGATGAGGCTAACGAGACGGTTGTCATCGAAGAAATCATCCCACGTACGAATTACATCATTCGAAAATCTGTTCACAAAACAGGGCAGGGGCAGTTAATGGCAGCGAATGTGGATCAAGCCATCTTCGTGATGACCTTGAAATCTCCTAAAACATCTTTGGGTTTTTTAGACCGTTTTTTAGTAACTGCAGAGGCGTTTCGAATTCCCGTGACCATCGTATTTAACAAGATGGATTTATTGAACGAGGAGGAAGAGGATCAAATCTTCGAATACGCAGCGCTCTACCAAGAATTAGGTTATGGCATTTTGTTTACGTCCATACCTCGAAGCCAAGGTGTAGACGAGTTTAAAG
>JBILCC010000023.1:0-19713 GCA_044353355.1 Aquirufa sp. | reverse complement strand
CCATTGTCCTATAACGACCATTTTAGCGGAAATCGAGGCTTTCACCTGAGCGTATGTTTCCTTTACTTTAGTTAGCATATTAGTCGATTTCTAATTTTTCCAAGATACTCATTAAATCAGAAAAATCACGAAAACCGGGACGGTCTTCTTTTCCTGCGGTTAAACCAATCCCCTGAATAGATGTTTGCTCCACCCATTCGTCTAAATCCTCTTCTGGAACATCCAAACCTAATATAATCGGATATTGCGCCGCCCAAATCTCAATCGAAGATTCCATTCCTTGCAACGATTCCGGACTATCTCCGGTGAGCAAAAAATGAGAAACATAGGGTGCGGCAGACGCAAATAGGGAAGGTAAATTATCCGTATCAATGTTTACGCGAAGTATTTTCGGTAATTCAATGTCTTGAATTAATACTAAATTAACTTTCGAGTCAATCTCAATCGCGTCTGGTTGATGTGAGGCCACTAGCGCCTTTATTTCATCCGGTTTTAATCCTATACACTCGCCTACGATCTGAACACCTGCTAACCAGTTCCGAATCTCCACCAATTTCTCCACAGGCATCGCCAACGGAAAACCTAACCACTCGACTCCCATTCCTGCACAATAGCGCGCATCAGAGAGATTTTCAATGGAACTAACTTTAACTTTGGTTTTTAACATAGACGGCTTTGGTATAGTAGAGCAAAAATACGCTTTGTGCACGTATTTACAAAGATTAGCCTTAACTTGCGCTATAATTTCGTCAGGCATTGAACCTGAGCAGTAAATATGGAGAAAAAAGGACGCGTCTTAGTCGCTATGAGCGGCGGAATTGACAGCTCGGTCGCAGCTGTTTTATTACACGAACAAGGCTACGAGGTGATCGGTATGACCATGAAAACATGGGATTACGCGAGCTCGGGTGGCGATAAAAAAGAAACAGGCTGTTGCTCATTGGATTCTATCAATGATGCCCGTCACATTGCCGTTTCACTAGGTTTCCCCCATTATATTTTAGATATCAGAGAAGAATTTGGTGATTCTGTCATCGATTACTTCACGAACGAATACATCGAAGGCCGCACGCCTAACCCCTGTGTCATGTGCAATACGCACATCAAATGGGATGCTTTATTACGCCGTGCGGATCAATTAGGCTGCGAATTTATTGCGACAGGGCACTATGCACAGATTCGTCAGGAGAATGGTCGTCATATTATTTCGAAAGGCGTTGACGTATTAAAAGACCAGAGTTATGTGCTTTGGGGAGTTTCACAAGAGAGTCTAGCCCGTACCATTTTACCCTTAGGCCACTTAACGAAGGCACGTATTCGAGAGATGGCAACCGAGAGAGGTTTCGTTGATTTAGTCAATAAATCGGAGAGCTACGAAATCTGTTTCGTGCCGGATAACGATTACCGTGGATTCTTGAAAAGACGCGTTCCTGAATTAGAACAGCAAGTAAAAGGAGGTAATTTCATCGATACGGCTGGAAAAATCATTGGTACACATGAGGGTTATCCTTTTTATACAGTAGGCCAAAGAAAGGGCTTAGGAAAAGCTTTCGGCTATCCAGCCTTTGTAATTGAAATCCGCAAGGAGACAAACGAAGTCGTGATCGGAAAAGTAGAAGATTTAAACCGCACGGGAATGTGGGTCGGCCAATTGAACCTACAGAAATACTCAGAAATTCCTGCTGAGGGCATTGAAACCGTCACGAAAGTGCGTTATAAAGACGCAGGAACGGCTGGCCATGTAGAACAAGTGGGGAATCGCATTAAAGTCGATTTCGCCTTTGACGTTTCTGGAATTGCCCCAGGTCAAGCTGCCGTATTCTATGAAGGTGATGATGTCGTGGGTGGTGGTTGGATCTTAAAGTCCTACCAGAAAGGGAGCGTTTTCGAAAACGTTCAATCCTTCCAGACTACTTAATTTTTGTGTGAATGCGGGGCATTTGAATCAGCTCCATATCGAATATTCGCTTCCCGTCTATCTTAAACTGAAGGGCCGTTTGCTCCTGGTGAAAACCGTGCTGACCAGCTGCACCAGGATTCAAAAATAGCATCTGATTGCGATTCTGATCCCTTTTTACCTGCAAAATGTGGGAATGACCGCAAACAAAAATCATCGGAATCCCCATCGAAAAAGTCTCTAACGCATCTGGTTTATAGGATGAGGGCGCTCCAGCTATGTGCGTCATGGCGACGCTTACTTGCTCGCAGGTAAAGCGAGCGATTTTGGGAAACATAGTACGAATCGTTCGGTCATCGATATTTCCATACACACCATAAACAGGCTTCCCAAAACCCATCAACGTATCAGCCACCGCCACCGATCCCCAATCCCCTCCATGCCAAATCTGATCACAAGCTTCCACATGCGGGATTAAGCGCGGATCTAAATAGCTGTGCGTATCAGAAATAACTAAAATTTGCTGCATTTATTTCTTATGTAGGGAAATCAATTGTCCCGTTGATATCAATGCATTGGACCTCCATTGAACCTTTTCAGATTCAAAGGCTGCTTTCTTATCAGCAGAAATATCCTTTGTTACCCAAGTAGGTGAACCAGCATCTTTCCATGCAGAATACCAGAAAGAAGCTACCCGATGTGACGATTGAATCATACGATTAGGAATGGAAGTCCCTAATTTATCCCCATAGGCTTGAATAAACTCATCCGTGTAATACCGCTGCATTTTACCATAGCGTTCCACCATCTTAAATGATTTATCCTCGCCTAATGCCTTTCGAACCTCCGTTTCAGCCTTGAACATTTCCGGCAGCATCGCGTGTGATTCTAACAAAATCTGAAAAATATAATCCTGCGGTTTAGCTATGTATTCAGGCACTTTAGGGTAGTATAAAGCATAATTCTTTAATTGCGCTTCTGGAACAAGGGATTCCCAAAGCACGTGCATACCCTTTTGGTTCGTTAATTGACCATCGTGATTCTTCGTTGTGTGTAAAGGAACATGCGCATCCGCCACATAATGACCTAAATCTGCGGCATAAAACAAGACCGAATCCCTCATCTCCATTTTAAAGGCATGGACTAAACGAGCATATACTCGATTCACTTCCCAAGGCACTAAACCTTCTTTACGTAAACTATCAAAAGAATACTTAGCCACTGCTTGCTTGAAATCATGAGGTATATCAGTTCGGTAATTAGGGCCAAACACGTTCGCATCCATATCTAAATAGTGTTTCGAATCCTCTGTCTTATCGTCTTTACGACGCACATCCGGACGAATGGATTGCTGAACGATGTAATCCTGGTTTGCATAGAAAAACAAACCTAAATCTGTAGGTAAGGGATAAATAGCAAGTTGTTGAAGCGTTTTATGAGCTAAAAAGCCCCAAGAAACCAAGAACCCACAGACAAGAACGAGAGATAATTTGCGCATATTATTTTTTAGTAATGAATGTTTTAGGAGCGAATCCATATTGTTTTTTAAAGGCACGTGTAAAATAAGCCGGGTCATTAAAGCCTACTTGGTAAGCTACCTCTGAAACGTTTAAGGAACCCTTTTCTAATAATATTCTGGCTTGCTGTAAACGTATCGAACGTATAAACTCGTTTCCAGCTAGCGAAGTTAACATTTTCAATTTACGGTAGAGTTGCATCTTGCTCATATCCAAAGCTTGCTCTAAATGCTCTACGTCAAAATCCGCTTCATCTAAGTGCTCAATGACTAGTTGGGTGGCTTTAGAAAGGAACTCATCTTCAAAAACAGGCGCCTTTTGGAGGTCTTGATTCAGTACGGATTCTTGCCAGCTCTTGCGCATTCGTTCTTTTGCCTCTAATAATTTAGCTACCCTTAATTCCAAAATATCTGCATGGAATGGTTTAGAGATGAAATCATCTGCCCCTGATTGCATTCCTTCAATTTGGCTTTCCTGAGAACTTTTAGAAGTTAAAATAACCAATGGTATATGACTCGTTTTCGAATTATTGCGAATCGCTTTGCAAAGATTAACCCCTGACATACCAGGCATCATCCAATCCGTTATCACTATATCTGGTAAATAGGTTAAAGCCATTTCTAAGCCTGTCTCTCCACGATCCGCCTCTATCACTTGGAAGGTTCCTTCAAAAATCTCCCGAATAAAGGCGCGCATTTCCGCGTGATCTTCTACAATTAAGAGTATTTGCTTTTCCTGATGAATAAAGTCAACTTTATGACTCTCTGACTCATCAACTCTATGACTACTCGTTTTCACCCATGCTGGATCAAATGCTTCCAGGGTCACGGGAAATTGTATTTTAAAATCCGATCCTGCCCCTAGATCACTTTGGACTTCAATCGATCCCTTATGCACTACCATTAATTCCTTGCAAAGAGATAAGCCCACACCAGTTCCGACGCGGTCCATCTTCTCTGGAATTTGATAAAAACGATCAAATATATGTTGAATATGCTCAGAACTAATTCCTTTACCGGTATCAGAAATATGAATCGATACCCGATTAATTGATTCTTGAGCCCCTTGGTACACTTTATGTAATTCTAATCGAATACCGATTATGCCATCCTCTGGAGTATATTTAAAAGCATTTGATAAGAGATTACTAACACATTTTTCAATAATATCGGCATCATAATAGACTAGCAGAGATTCAATCGGAGCTTCCCACTTTAACCTAATCTGCTTTTGCTGCGCATAGGCATCAAAACTTTGTTTAATCGTATGCAATTGGCGCACTAAATCGTGCTTTTCAATTACTGGCAACACATTTCCTGATTCAATTTTAGATAAATCAAGCAGCTGATTGATGAGTCTCAGTAATTTTTGAGCATTTTGGTAAATCGAATTGATTTTTGTTGTCTGATCCTTATTTAAGCTTGTATTAGAGATAAAATATTTTTCCAATGGACTCGTAATTAAAGTCAGCGGAGTTCTTAACTCGTGAGAAATATTCGTAAAAAAATGCGTCTTTACTTGCTCCAATTCTTGAATTCGCTCCTTTTCAATCTCTTTTAATCGCAAGTCCGTCCTAAAGGCTTCTCTCACTTGTACCTCCCGGATAAACGCATAAATGGCCGCAGCCAGTAATCCTACATAAAGTAAGTAAGCCCACCAGGTGCGGTACCACGGAGGCAAAACCGTAATCTTTAACTCATAGGGATTTTCCGCCCAAACACCATCGGAATTACTTGCCTTTAATTTAAAAACATAGTCCCCAGGACTTAGGTTTGTATAAGTCACCGAACGCTGTGTACCCACTAAATTCCACTCTTTTTCAAAACCTGCTAAGTAATAGGCATAGCGATTATTTTTAGGTCTTTGGTATTCTAAAGCCACAAAGTCTAAACTAAAGACAGTTTGATCTGGCTGTAAAATAAGGTGTTTAGTAGACAAGATATCAACAGATAATGGCGAATTTTCATCCCCTACTTCAACCTCTTTATTAAAGATTTTCAATTTTGTAAAATAGACCGGCGGTACATTTAATCGCATCCGTAGACTATCTGATTTTAAATAATTTAAACCATTTACCCCTCCAAAAAACAACCAACTTTGGCTATTTTTGGCAATAGCATTTGTCATAAATTCCTTCCCTTGCAATCCATCCGCTTCTTCGAAATTGACAAATTTCGAGGTCTTAGCATCCATTTTTGAAATTCCTCCATTCGTGCTGAACCACAAATCCCCTTTAGCGTCCTCTACCATTCCACGCAAAGAATTACTAGCTAAACCATCTTTCACTGTAAATACTTTAAAACCCCTCTCTGGGCCAAGGTATTCATTTAAACCTCCACCTTGGGTCATTACCCAAATGCGTCCTCGGCTATCTTGGTATATTTTATTGACGTGATTATAGCTCAAAGCACCCCGCTCTGCCGTTTTCTTGTAAACACGAATTTTTCGAGTAGCTATATCATATACATATAATCCAAAACCTATGGTACCCACCCAAATCTCTTTTCCGTTCAGCACCCGAATAGCAGCGATCGATTTATTAGCTAAATTAGAATTGCTCAATTCAGGAAAAGGTACCCGGTATTTTTTCGTGATCGGATTAAAAGCTACCACTCCCATTCCTGCCGTACCTAATAAAAATTCAGACTTAAACGGTTCAAGGGTAGTAAAATTTGCTTCTCTAGCCCCTGGTTTGAATGGAAAATCTATCAGTTGATGCTCCTTCGTAAATAAATTAATACCCTTACCCCATAATCCCACCCAAACTCCACCATCTCCTACCGGGTGAATAAAGTTCACATCATAGGTTTCTGTAGAGTTTAATTTATTACTTGACGCACTTTTCAGGTAATGCGTGACTAAGCCTGATTTGTGATTGAAATAGGATAAACCCACATTACTTCCTACCCAAACACCTTTATCGCCATCTGCAAGCAAGGTACTTACCTTATTGCTCAATAATCCTTGTAAGGTGTTAGGTTTGTACCGAAGAACAGAGAAGCGAGGCTTTTGGAAGAATGAAATATTTAACCCAGCCTCCCAGGTTCCTACCCAGGTGTTCTGATTTGAATCTGTAAATAAGCTCATTACAGAATTAGACGTTAATCCTAACTCCGGATCCGGATTCGAGGGAATATTCGTGTAGGAGTTAAATTCTTCGCCATTTAGCTTATATACCCCATTATCCGTACCAATCCACAGATTGTGCAACGCATCTTTCGCTAATGATGTGACAATATTTTGACGGGATAAAGGATCAGACGCCTGAAAGAAGACGACTTTGAATTGCTGAGTTTTAGGGTTAAACCGATAAATACCACGTCCGTCGGTCCCTACTAGAATATCCCCATTTTTTGTCTCAAAAAGAGCTCGAACACGGTAATTACTCGCACCAAATTGATAAGGAATATAACTTCGAGAATTTATCTGCGATAAAAGATATCCTGTTCTCGTTCCCATCCATACGGCGCCACTAGAATGTTTAAATAAGCGAGCCACTTCTTTTACTAGTGGATTATTCCATTCTGATTCTGATTTTATTACTTGATTCGTCCGAATATCATAGACTAAATAACCAATACCTAAAACAGCTACGCCCATCCGTCCATTCCCAATATTAAGAATACTCGGAATGCTAGAATTAGATAAATCCTGTCCTGCTGGCCCTTTGGTAAATCGCGTAATGATACCCGTCTCTAATTCAATTTTATTCAAACCCGAATTACGGGTACCCACCCACAAATTACCATCGTCGTCTACTCCAATGGTAAAAATCTCACTCCCACTTAAGGTCTTAGGATCACTTGGGTCATTGCGGTATATTTTGAAATTATGTCCATCATAGCGATTCAAACCATCGCTTGTCGCAAACCAAAGAAAGCCTTTTTTATCTTGTATAATCTTATAAACCGAACTTTGAGATAGACCTGATGCCGTACTCAAGCGTTCATAACGGGTTTGCTTTTGAGCCTTTACACTCAAAAAACTAAAGAATAACAAGAAGAAGATTTGCCTTTTCATTCGAATCTTAAAATTAGGGAATAATACCAGGAAATTGGACGGATTTGTCCTGAAATAAACGATTGCAAGAATTGTCCTTGTATTTGTAAGATTCGTCCTATGCTTAACAAGGCTACCCACGTACATTTGACCCAAGAATTTTTCTTCGACATGAATAAAACGTTTGTTTCATTTAACGTAAAGAATTCAGGAAATAAACTTCCTAAATACCAGCAATTAGTGAATTCGCTTTTGCAGGATATTGAGATGGGGGAATTAAAACCTGGCGAGCGATTGCCGTCCATTAATGAGGCTTCGGAAGAATGCTATCTTTCCCGCGATACGGTGGAAAGAGCCTATACCGAGTTACATAAAATGGGTGCGATCACTTCCATTTTCCGTAAGGGATATTTCATCTCCGAGTCACGATTGAAAGTAAAGACAAAAGTTCTTTTCTTAATCGGTCGCATGACGGAAACAAATCAAACGTTGTACAATGCTTTTCTAGATCATTTTGGCAAAAATGTGATGGTGGATATTTATACCTACCAATACAAGCCCAGAGAATTTAAAGATATCATAGGGCAACAACTAGGCAATTACCATTATTACCTGATTCAACCACATTTGATCGATGAGGATGAAGAAACGGTAAAGATTTTACAAAAAATAGCGGGGGATCGCTTGATTTTATTGGACCAAAATTTCGGTACTATCCGTCATTCTAGTCTGATCTGCCCACCTAACCCCTCGCTAAAAAAGATTTTTAATACCCAACTAAACCTGTTTAATAAGTACCGCAGCCTTAATTTAGTGATGAGCGAAGACGAATACTTCGATCCTGAATTAATCAATGCGTGTAGTGAATTCTGCGAATCGAATTCATTGAAATTCCAAGTATTAGATGGCCTAGAAGAGGACGATTTTCAACAAAAGGAGAT
The DNA here is from genome assembly GCA_044353355.1 of Aquirufa sp. Classification (GTDB taxonomy): domain Bacteria; phylum Bacteroidota; class Bacteroidia; order Cytophagales; family Spirosomataceae; genus Aquirufa. The sequence goes on along the minus strand of JBILCC010000023.1, from coordinate 11,359 downwards.
TTATTTCACTTTGTCTGACACCGATCTTTTCCAGGCTATCAAATACGCGGAGAAAAAGAACTGGACTTTAGGCTCAGATATTGGCATCATATCCTTGAATGATCATCCTTTTAAGGAAATTATTGCAGGAGGAATCACAGTAGTGAGTACTCATCCGGAGAAATTAGGTCAAAAAGCGGCCGAAATGATCCTCAATAATCAAAAGACGGTAGAGGTCATCGAACCTAGCCTGATAATACGAAAATCACTTTAGGGTTTTATTTTACTGGAAAAGGGCCGTGGTTTCACGGCCTCTTTTTTTTCACATAATCAATGTTTCGTTGAATGCCCTTCAACTTCGTACGTTTGATAGCAGAATACTGAAATAAGGTTTGAAAAACCTCTTCCGATAAGCCTTCCCAATCCACTTCGTGTAAATTACTCTCAAATCTTGGCTCTTCGTGCGGCTTAGAGAATCGATTCCAAGGACAAACATCTTGGCAAATATCACAACCAAAAATCCAGTTTTGAAAATCCCCCTGCAAGCTCGCCGGCATCTGGTCCTTTAACTCAATCGTAAAATAGGAAATACATTTGCTTCCATCTACCACATAGGGCGTAATCGCCTCCGTGGGACAAGCATCGATGCAGCGCGTGCAGGTACCACAAAAGTCTTTAATGGGTCCATCTGGAGTCGCCTTTATATCAATTAGGAGCTCAGCTAGGAAATAAAAACTACCCTTTCTCGGAATAATCAAATTCGCATTCTTACCTATCCACCCTAACCCAGACTTTTTCGCCCACGCTTTCTCTAATACAGGGGCTGAATCAACGAACATCCGTCCTGAAAACTCGCCTAAATCTTTTTTTAGTGCGTCCCAAAGATCCTGCATCTTGTCTTTAATGACCCGGTGGTAATCTTCGCCATAGGCATATTTCGAAATCTTGAAGTCTTTGAGAGCGATTTCTTCCGTCGGAAAATAATTGTAAACGAGGGAAACCACCGTTTGGCAACCATCCACTAATTTTCGTGGATCAAGTCGTTTATCAAAGTAGTTCGCCATATAGGCCATTTCTCCGTGCTGATTTGAGTTCAGCCAGGCCTCTAAATGAGGCGCCTCTTCCTCGAGAAATCCCGCCTCGGAAATACCACAAAATGCAAAACCAAAAGACTGGGCTTTGGCCTTAATCAAACGTGAAATCTCTGCTGGACTTTTTGACATTTGGTTAAAATTACAAAGGTCATTTCATTTATGCCAAAGTGTCAGAAAATTGTTTTTGGTATTGAATTTGTAAAGGGAAGAACGCAATCGTAATTTTGTATCATGAAAAAGAAAGAAAACGAACCAACGCCTGAGGAAGAAATTATCAATCAAGAAGTAGAAAACACGCAAGAAACTGAAGAAACAGCTCCAGTGGATGAATTAACAGAGATGAAGGAAAAATACCTTCGCCTGTATTCAGACTTCGAAAATTTCCGTAAACGTACGGCTAAAGAGAAAATAGAACTCATCCAAACTGCATCGGAACGTTTAATCGTTGACTTATTACCTGTCATCGATGACTACGAACGTGCTCTAGCGAATGCTCCTGAAGGAGAAATCTCCGAAGGCACTCAATTAATCTTCACTAAAATAGGGAACATTCTGCAATCCAAAGGGTTAAAAGAATTGCCGGCTAAAGGCGAAGTATTCGACGCTGAATTGCACGATTGCATCACGCAATTCCCAGCACCCTCTGAAGAGGAAAAAGGCAAAGTGGTCGAAGTAGTTGAAAAAGGATATACACTGAATGAAAAAGTCATCCGCTTTGCGAAAGTGGTGGTCGGAAATTAATAGAAAATGGCTCAAAAAAGAGATTATTACGAAGTATTAGGCGTTTCAAAATCTGCGTCTGAGGACGAAATCAAGAAGGCTTACCGCAAAATGGCGGTGAAGTACCATCCTGATAAGAATCCGGATAACAAAGAAGCAGAAGATAAATTCAAAGAAGCAGCAGAAGCCTACGAGGTGTTGAGTAATTCCCAAAAGAAAGCGCAATACGACCGTTTTGGTCACGCAGGAATGGGTGGTGCAGCTGGCGGTGGTTTTGGCGGTGGCGGCATGAACATGGAGGATATCTTCTCACAATTTGGAGATATTTTCGGTGGTGGCGACGATAGCCCATTCGGCAGCTTTTTCAACCAGGGTCGTAGCGGCGGCGGAAGACGTCAACGTAAAGGAACGGACCTACGCATTAAGCTGAAGTTGAATTTAGAAGAGATCGCAAACGGTGTAGAAAAGAAAATCAAAGTCAAACGCCATATCGCTTGTAAAACTTGCTCTGGAAACGGATCTAAAAACGGAACAGACTTAAAAACCTGCGGCACCTGCCAAGGTTCAGGTCAAGTACGTCAAGTGCAACAAACCATGTTAGGCCAGATGGTTACTTCCTCTACTTGCCCTCACTGTAGTGGAGAAGGAAAAACAATTGGCGCAAAATGTGGCGATTGCTTCGGAGAAGGCCGCGTATTAGAAGAAGAAATCATCCCAATCAAAATCCCAGCTGGAGTCTCTAATGACATGCAACTTTCCATGTCTGGAAAAGGAAACGTTCCTCCACGTGGCGGCGTAGCTGGTGATCTATTAATTGTTATTGAAGAAGAAGCTCACGAGTTATTACACAGGGACGGAAACAACGTGATCTACGATCTATATGTAAACTTCGTAGATGCTGCCCTAGGAACCTCCGTCGAAGTACCTACGATCAGTGGAAAAGCAAAGATTACTTTAGAAGCAGGAACCCAAAGTGGCAAAATACTTCGCTTAAAGGGCAAAGGCATAAAAGAACTAAACGGATATTCTATCGGGGATCAATTAGTTCACGTTAACATTTGGACACCTAAACAGGTGAGCAAAGAAGAAACTGAATTATTAGAAAAACTTCGTTCTTCTCCTAACTTCGAACCTCAACCGGGGAAAGCGGAAAAAGGTTTTTTTCATAAGGTGAGGGATATGTTTTCATAGAAAAGCGAAGCTTTCCCTTTTTTTCTAAAGAATAAAGCACAAAGCATAAAGAATAAAGTTGGAACAAAAAGAGCGGCAAATGCCGCTCTTTTTGTTCCAACTTTATTCTTTATGCTTTATGCTCTATACACTATTGTAGACGACCCATCTGCTTATTAAACTTCGCCTCTAGCGGCTGGTATTTCGCTGGGCTCACCTTGGAAGCTTTTAAGGCTGAAACGACAAGGTTCATTTCATAGATAGCGATTTGTACATCACGCTCGTGCGACGAATATCTACCATCTAAATAATAGTCTAATAACTGATCATCACGATCTACGATTCGCTTAGCCATTTTCAACGCTGAAGCTGCATCACCTACTGTAATATAAAGCTCCACCATGCTAGCTGAGAATTGATCATAAGGAATTACTTTATCTGGCATTTTTTGCTCCAAATAATCTAAAACCTTCTTCGCTTGAGGAAGATTTCCCTCACGAACTAATTGATCTGCTAAACGGTACACGCTTAAGCGAGCCGTTACGGAAGGGATTCCTAAGTAGAAGTCACCGTGATAATAGATTTTGTCATTATCGAGGCCTCTCCAATACATCTTTTTCAAGATATTTTCTGACATGATTGTTGAATTCACATAGCCATCATTTGCTCCAGGAATCTTGAATGGCATTAAACGATACGCATATCCTTCTAATTGCATCGATTCTTTAAGACCTAAATACTGATCATTTGGCAAGGTAGATGCGAAGTAGATGGGGCGCTTCCAACCAGAGATTGCATTGTTAGAGATGATCTCCAATTGAATCAATTCTCCCTTGTAGATGTTGTGTGAAGGCAGCTTCCAACCTAATACAGGTGACATATAAGGAACGAATTGCTTAGGGAACCAGCTTGTTTTTGCTACAGCAGCAATATCAACTGGAATGACCACCGAATCCGTTGGTAAGGTATTAATGGATTCCCCTAATTGCGTTTGCTCTTGGATTGATGGGCTATCTTTATGTAAAAGATCTAAATAATCTGGTAAAGACATAGCGTCTAATCCCGGTTTTGGATTAAATAAGATCTGATCATTCACCCCTTCCATTAACTGATCCTTGGTTAATTGAATCGGTAAAGGTTGTGATTCGTAGGTCTTGCGCTTCATTTGGTCGATATACCAATCGGTTCCTAAGAGCGATAAATTACATACGCGAACATCCGTTCTGAATCCTTCCACTTCTTGAACATACCACAATGGGAACGTATCATTATCGCCTCCTGTAAACAGAATGGCATTAGGCGCACAAGAATTCAATAGATTTTTAGCAAAATCGATTTGGTGATAACGGTCACTGCGATCATGGTCATCCCAGTTTTGTTGTGCCAAAATCGCAGGCGCGGTTAAACCTAAGAAGGTCACGATCGCCCATTTGGCTTTATCTGCTTTAACGAATTTTTGAATAAATTCTAAGATCTGCATGACGGCAAAACCAGCCCAGATGGACATAAAGTAGAACGAACCTACGAAGATGTAATCACGCTCACGAGGTTCTGTAGGCGGTGAATTTAAGTAAACCGTTAAGGCCACTCCCGTTAAGACAAACATCAAAATAGTCACTAATAGGTCCTTATCATTCTTGCGAAGCATATAGAAGAAACCTAAAAGGACGAAAATGATAGGCAAGAAGAAATAATTATTTCGTGCCTTATTATTGCGTAAAACATCCGGTAGCTTAGAGGTATCTTCAAAGGAATTAATTGCCCAAGCATCTTGGAAATCGCTTTCACGACCCACAAAATTCCATAGCAAATAACGCATATACATATGCCCTAATTGATGTGTAAAGAGGAATTCTAAGTTCTTACCAAAGCTTGGCTTCACCCCTTCTGGAATACCCAACATCTGTTGATACAACTTCACGTGATTAGCCTGATTCGAATAGACACGGGGCAAAAGCATCATTTGGGACTTATCGTATTCATACACCGGTTTCTTCGTGTATTCAACGTATTTCCCATCTTTCATCTTGTAGATAGGTGTCTCTGCACCTTCTTTGTACCCCGTAACCTCGGCCGTATAAACAGGTCCATAGATTAACGAACGTTCTCCATATTGCTCACGCTTTAAGTATTTCAAGAAGTTCAAGATATTGCTTGGATCATTCTCATTAATTGGTGTATTATAACCTGAACGTACTAAAGCTACCGTGTAGGTGGAATAGCCAATTAAAAGGAATACGAAGGAGAATAACGCGACATTTAGTACTTCCTTGCCTTTGGCATACGAATAGCGAATCCCAAAAACCACCGCAGCAATCAACAAAATCAAGAATACGATCGCTCCAGAACCATAAGAGAATCCTAAGGTATTCACAAAAGTCAATTCAAAAGCGAAGGCTAAACTTGGAAGACCTGGAATGATACCAGAATTAATAATTCCCAAAATAAATAAGGCAACAAAAATAGAAATTATCCCACCTGTCAACGTTGGCTTATCATATCGTTTGAAATAATACAATAATCCCAAAGCTGGAAGCGTCACTAAATTCAATAAATGGACTCCAATCGATAAACCCACTAAATAGGCAATGAATAATATCCAACGATTCGATTCTGCGCGATCCTCCACTAATTCCCATTTAAACGCAGCCCAAACCACAATCGCAGTAAAGAAAGAAGACATAGCATAAACCTCTGCTTCTACTGCAGAGAACCAAAATGTATCTGAAAATGTGTAAATCAATGATCCAACTACACCTGAAGCTAATAATCCAAAACGCTCGTTTGCATTCAAGTCCTCAAATGACTTATTAATCATCTTACGACCGATCATAACGATCGTCCAATGCAGGAATAAAATCGTAAAAGCACTGCTCAAGACGGATAACATGTTTACCCAATAGGCTACTTTCGTTACATCACCCAGGGCTAATAAAGAGAACATACGTCCTAACAAAAGGAACAATGGTGCTCCTGGAGGGTGTGGCACTTGTAATTTATACGCACAAGCTATGAACTCTCCACAGTCCCAAAAAGAGGCCGTAGGTTCAACAGTCAAAGTATAGGTAATCAAGGCGATGAAGAAAACTCCCCAACCCGTCCAATTATTTAAGTTTTTAAAACTCCACATAGGTCAAATTAATTAAACTGTTTTAAGAAACGAACGTCATTCTCCGTAAATAAACGTAAGTCTTTGATCTGGTATTTTAACATCGTAATTCGCTCAATACCCATTCCGAAGGCAAACCCATTGTATTTTTTCGAGTCAATTCCCACATTTTCCAATACATTGGGATCAACCATTCCTGCCCCTGCAATTTCCACCCAACCGGCTCCTTTGCACACATTACAGCCATCACCTTTGCACAAAAGGCAGGTAATGTCCATTTCAGCACTAGGCTCTGTGAATGGGAAATAGGAAGGACGGAATCGTACTTTCGTATCTTTCCCAAACATCTCTTTGGCAAAATGATACAACGTATCCTTTAAATCTTTAAAGCTTACTTGCTCATCCACATACAGTCCTTCCACTTGATGAAAAAGGCAATGAGCTCGCGCTGAAATCGCTTCATTCCGATAAACACGACCTGGCATAACGGAGCGAATCGGAGGCTTTTGATGTTGCATTAATCGAATCTGCACATTAGAAGTGTGTGTACGCAATAAAACATCATCTTGTATCTCTCCAACCCCTTTCTCAATAAAAAAAGTATCCTGCATCTCCCGCGCGGGGTGATTTGCCGGGAAATTTAAGGCAGTAAAATTATAGAAATCAGTTTCGATCTCGGGACCATCAGAAACAGAGAATCCCATCCGATTAAAAATCTCCAAAATACGTGCTCGCACCTTCGTCAATGGATGAAGGCTACCCTGTGAAATGGGGTTATATAGCGTTAAATCAGAAGGAACTTCAAAATCTGCAGCATTTCCAGCAAACGCTTCTTGTGCCTGTGCAAACTTCGCTTCAGCTGAATTCTTTAAACCATTTAAAGATTGACCTACCTCCCGGCGATTCTCTGCGGCTACATTTTTCAATTCATCAAATAAAGAGGCTAAACGACTCTTTCGCCCAACAAATTGATTTCTAAAAGATTCTAACTCGCTTTCATTTGAAATGATAAAACTATCAATTTCAGCCTGAAGAGCCTTTATTTGTTCATTCATTTGTGTAATTATAAAATACGGAAACCTAGGGTTGCCTGGAAATAACTAGGTTTTTGAGAATAACTATAATTTGTAGGAAGGGCAATTGTATTACTTAATTCCGACATAGCACCTTCATAACGTACGTCTAAGGACAAGTTTAAAATGTCTATGCCAATTCCAGCTTGGTAAGAAAAGTTCGAACGATTGACAATTTCTTTCGAAGATCCAGAAAAATAGGTTTTTAATGCATTGTCTGCCTTTGTATCTGCGCTTAAGCTGTAGGAAGCAACAGGACCGGCAGCCAGGCGTATCGGACCTAATTTTAGACCCACTAACACAGGAACATCAATTGTCCTTTGAGAAAATGAAACAATATCATTGGACTTTGTAATTGCATTTAAGACATTAACCTCGTAATCTTTAGCAGCAAAATTAACTTCTGGCTGAATAAAAACTGATTTACCTATTCTTGCATAGGCACCTAAAAGGTATCCCGTTTTCATACTTAAAGTTTTACTCACATTAACTGAGTAATTTGCATCATAAGCAATAGATGAAAGATTTACTCCACCTTTAATACCCACCCTAAGATACTCAGAACTTTGAGCAGACAAATTAAAAGTAAATCCAGTGATTAATAGGAATAATAACAACAGTGGTTTTGGAGCTTTCATCTTTTGAGAGTTTTGATAATTAAATAGTAAAATTATCCTTTTTCAATCGAAAAAAAAGAAAAAACGAAATCAAAGCGTAAATTTGAATATAAATAAACCTCATGGCCAAAGCTAAAACGTCTTTTTTCTGTCAATCGTGTGGTCACTCCGCGCCAAAGTGGTTAGGTAAGTGTCCTTCTTGCGGGGAATGGAATACGTTCGTGGAGGAATTAGTAGAGGCGACTAATCACCCGGCAGAAGTTTGGAAAACAAAAGGGAGTCCTAAATCAGCCGCGAAGCCTAAGTTATTGAACGAAGTTAGCTTCGAAAACTTACCTAAACTGACTTGCTCTGATCCTGAATTTAATCGGGTTCTAGGCGGTGGCATCGTTCCAGGTTCACTCGTATTAATTGGTGGAGAACCAGGCATCGGAAAATCAACCCTCTTACTTCAAGTAGCACTTTCATTAACCCAGACACGTGTTTTATACGTCACTGGGGAAGAATCGGAACAGCAAATTAAATTGAGAGCAGATCGCTTAGCGGCAAAATCTGACTCCTTGTATATCCTCACAGAGACGAATACACAATCCATATTCAGACATCTAGTAGATTTAGAACCTGAATTAATCATTGTCGATTCTATTCAGACTTTGTTCTCTGATCAAATCGAATCAGGTCCAGGGTCTGTTTCGCAGATTCGAGAATGTGCGCTAGAATTAATGCGCTTCGCGAAGGAAAGTGGCACACCCATCTTCTTGGTGGGTCACATTACCAAAGAAGGTTCCATCGCCGGACCTAAAGTTCTGGAACACCTTGTGGATACCGTCTTGCAATTTGAAGGGGATCGCCACATGATCTACCGCATTTTACGCACGACGAAAAACCGTTTCGGTTCTACTTCCGAATTAGGTATCTATGAAATGTTGGGAAGTGGATTGCGGCCTGTGACGAATCCATCTGAGATTTTATTGTCTCAACGCGATGAACCCTCCTCTGGTATCGCCATCGGTACCCTGATGGAAGGAAATCGTCCTCTTTTAGTGGAAATACAATCCTTAGTGAGCGCGTCCTCTTATGGTAATGCCCAAAGAACCGCTAACGGATACGATGGTAAACGTCTAAGTATGTTAATCGCCGTTTTGGAGAAAAGAGGTGGCTATAAATTAGCGACCCAAGACGTTTTCTTAAATATAACGGGCGGAATACGGGTAGATGATCCTGCATTAGATTTAGCTACCTGTATGTCCTTAGTATCATCATATGAGGATAAAATCATCGATTCGTCCATCTGTTTTGCAGCAGAAGTAGGATTAGGGGGAGAATTACGTTCTGTAACGCGAATCGATCAGAGAATCGCTGAAGCGGAGAAATTAGGCTTTAAGGAAATCTGGATCAGCAAGTACAATTTGAAAGGCTTGAACTACAAGCCCAACAAAATTAAGGTTCAGTCAGCTGCTACTTTATTGGATGTTATCCTGCACATATGGCGTCAAAAATAGCCGGTGGGTATTCTACATCTAACAGATGTAATCCATGAGCAGGTACAGCACGGCCGGCTTTACAACGGTCTTTAGAGTCTAAAATTTCTTGCAATTGCGCTTTATTTAAGCGCCTCTGCCCTACTTCTAACAAAGTTCCCACGACCGCACGAACCATCCCACGCAAGAATCGATTGCCTTGAATGGTAAACACCAGTTCATCCCCTCTCCTAGCCCATGAAGCCTTCATAATGGTACATTCAAAGGTTGCTACTTCTGTTTTAACTTTGGAAAAACATTGGTAATCTGTGTGCTGAAAAAACAGAGAAGCTGCCTCATTCATCGCGTCTACATCTAATTCAACGCCGAAACGATAGGTATAGGCTGAATTAAATGGGCTTTTAGCAGGACTAATGCGGTATTCATAGGTACGCGACAATGCCGCGAAACGCGCGTGAAAATCATCTGCGACTTGGTAAATTCCTTGAACCGCTAAAGAATCAGGCAACATGCGGTTTAACCGAAATACCCAGTTTTCCTTGACTTTTTTGCCCTCAGGCAAATCAAAGTGCGCATATTGTTGATGTGCATGCACGCCTGTATCTGTGCGAGAACTTCCCACAATTTCGAGCGAAGACCCTAGCAATAAACTTAATTTATCTTGCAAAACCGACTGGACCGTCGTTGCATTGGGCTGAATTTGGTAGCCATGAAAAGAGCCGCCATCATACGAAAAAGCGAGTAGATAGCGGCTCATTTTACTTATTTCATTAAAGCAGTTTCTAGAGCAGTATCAAATGATTGATACGCAGCAGCCACAGAACTCAAAACAGCTCCATCAGCCACCATATCCGTTCCTTGAACAGATCCTAGCGCTGTGAATTTAACTCCATGCACCTGCAATGCCGATTCAAAAGCTGCTTTCTTCGAAGCATCTACTGAAACGACCACACGAGATTGCGCTTCTCCGAACCAGAATGCATCTTGGCGAATCGCCGCATCCGAAGTTACATTGAATCCTAAACCACGAGGGAAAGAAGATTCGGCTAAGGTCACTAACAAACCTCCATCCGATACATCATGAGCAGATTCAATTAATTTATTGGTGATTAAAGCCGAAATCGCCTTTTGTACCTTTTGTTCCGTTGCTAAATCAAAATGCGGTGCAGGAGTTGCTTTGATTCCTTTATATGAATACACATATTCAGACGAAGCAATATCATTCACTGATTCACCCACTAAATAGATGGCATCACCTTCTTTTTTGAAGTCTAACGTCATCTTATTCGCTGGATCCTCTAAAATACCTAACATACCAATGGTAGGTGTAGGGAATACCGGACCTTCATCAGAAGACTGGTTGTAGAAAGAAACGTTACCACCTGTTACGGGTGTTTCAAACGCCTCACATGATTTTTTCATCCCTTTGATCGCACCTACAAATTGCCAGTATACTTCTGGAACGTACGGATTACCAAAGTTCAAACAGTTCGTAATCGCCACCGGCACACCACCTGAACAGACGATGTTACGAGCCGCTTCCGCTACAGCCATCGCACATCCTTCTTCCGGATCTGCGTTCACGTAACGTGAATTACAATCTACCGTAATTACAATGGATTTTTGAGAGCCATGTACTTTCACAACTGCTGCATCCGAAGGTGCATTCGTATTGCGATTCGCACGACCAATCGATGAATCGTATTGTTGAGCCACCCACTTCTTAGAAGCAATATTCGGGTGATTCATCATGTAGTTCAAGGCCTTAGGCAATTCTTCCTTCGGCAAATCAGCTACGGATTCTATCTTAAATTTCTTGAATTCTTGGAAGTAAGCAGGCTCTTTGTACTCGCGGTGGTATACCGGAGCACCTCCACCTAATACTAAATCATCTGCTGGAACGTCCGCCACTAACACGCCATCTTGATAGAATTCAAGACGTTTTGTATCCGTCACGGTACCAATTTGCTCACAATTTAAATCCCACTTATCAAAAATACGTTTCGCCTCGTGCTCACGACCCTTCTCCACTACGATTAACATACGCTCTTGAGACTCAGATAATAAGATCTCAAATGGCTGCATGTTCGGTTGACGCGTAGGCACTTTGGAAAGA
>JBILCC010000090.1:0-6804 GCA_044353355.1 Aquirufa sp. | reverse complement strand
ATGGTTGATGTAGATGAATCCTCATCTAAGAAACGACGCGTTCCTGGCGCTAACCAATAGGGTAAGTCAGACCATGAACCACCTTTATACACACGAATCTTATTATCAATTAAGGACTGATTATTTTTCTTATCGTACATATTAGCCTTGTCAAGGTCGTCATTTAAACGCACAGGATTTAAATCATTAAAGTCCTGGTAGGATAAGGGACGGTAAAGGTCGGCAACCCATTCGTTTACATTTCCTGCCATTTGGTAAAGACCAAAATCGTTAGGTGAATAGCTGTAAATTTCTGCTGTAATAATAGCGCCATCATTGTTTCTTCCCGCTAAGCCCACATAGTCACCTCGTCCTCTTTTGAAATTGGCCATCATCATACCTCTATCCTTTCCAAGTGGCTGGCGCATAGATGGGCCATCCCATGGATAAATACGCTGATTACTCTGATTTTCATCCTCTTGTTGCGTTCCGATCATTGCCTTCGCCGCATATTCCCATTCCGCCTCGGTAGGTAAACGGAAAGGAGGAAGAAGTCTACCAGAGGCTACATTTAGCTCTTTTTTGCTTTTCTTAGGTTTTTTGCCTTTTTCTACCTTTTCGATATTGTTGATAGAATTATTAACTGCTGTGGTTCTCCATTTGCAGAAGTCATTCGCTTGTTTCCAAGAGACACCCACCACAGGATATAATCTAAATCCAGGGTGTCTAAGGTATTGTTCTACATAGGGGTCGTTATAGGCTAACTGATTTAACCAGACAGTGGTGTCTGGTAAGGCAGCCTCGTAGAATTCTTGAGTGGAATCTTTTTGAACAGCGTTTAAATATTCTAAATAGTGAATATTCGCCATCTCTGTTTCATCGATATAAAAGGACTGAATAGTGACTGTACGTTGGTAATTATCGTGTTTCCCTAAAACATCTTCATCAGTCGCTCCCATGGTAAATCGTCCCCCTTCTATGAAGACAAGATTAGGGCCTACCATGTCACCACCAAACTTAGAATTTGTTTGGAATCCGCCTTTCTTGTTGTAATCTACACCTGAAATGCTGGAAGTTTTTCCTGGAGATAAGCTACTGGGCTTCTCGTTTTTCTTGAATTTACTACAAGAGCTTAAAGCTCCGATGGCAAGAGAAATGAAAAGTATTAGTCTAAATTGAGTACGCATTTATATTCCTTTTACAATAGAATTAATTAACAAAGGTATTAATTACCCTAAAATATCCACTAAAATAGTATTTAATTCTTTAATACTACTCACCTTATCGATTTGCAAGATCATTTTTCCTGCTTTTTCTCTTAACTGACAAAGTCCCTTTTTGTTGTTTACGAATGAAATTACTTTAATCACTAGGCTTTGATCAAGTGGTCGAGCAGACTCTGATGAAACGAAATGAAACTTCAGATTATTGTTTTTCAAAAGTATTTTTTCGATTCCCAAAACTTGAGCCTTCCATCGACACTTTACTAATTCAATCATATCCTGGACCTCGTTTGGTAAATCACCGAAGCGGTCTTTAATTTCTTTAATAAAGGTAGCAAGCGTTTCCTCGTCTTCGATTTCGTCTAAACGGGTGTAGAGGGCGAGACGCTCGGAGATGCTTTGGACATAATCCTCTGGAATTAACACCCGCAAATCAGTTTCAATGGTGCAATCTACTTTTAGCATTTCTGCTACTTGTTCTAGGTCGACTTCGAATAGTTTTCTAAACTCGTTTTCCTTCAATTCCTGCACTGCTTCATCGAGTATTTTATGGTACATGTCGTATCCTAAATCATTGATAAAGCCGCTTTGCTCCGCACCTAATAGGTTCCCAGCCCCACGAATATCCAAGTCGCGCATGGCCACTTTGATTCCATCGCCTAAATCAGAGAACTCCTCTAACGCACTCAAACGCTTGCGCGCATCGCTCGTTAAATTCGCTAAAGACGGGGTTGCCAGATAGCAATAGGCCTTTTTGTTGGATCTGCCTACACGTCCCCGCATTTGGTGCAAGTCTGAAAGTCCGAAATTGTTGGCATTTAAAATGAAGATCGTATTCGCGTTCGGGATATCCAGTCCAGATTCGATGATGTTTGTGGCTACGAGTACGTCGTAATGGCCTTCGATGAAGCCCATCATGATTTTCTCAAGCTGGTCGCCTTCCATTTGGCCGTGCGCAACGGCTATTTTAGCGTCTGGTACTAGACGTAAAATGCGGTTCGCAATGCTTTCTAGTTCGCCAATTCGATTAAATACCACGAAGACTTGACCCCCGCGGCTAATTTCTTCTCTAACCCCATCACGCAAAATTTCGTCTGATAGAACGACTAATTTCGTTTCCACCGGCTGGCGGTTGGGTGGAGGCGTGGCGATAATACTTAGATCGCGCGCACCCATCAAGGAGAAATGGAGCGTTCTAGGAATAGGGGTGGCTGTCAAAGTCAACACATCCACATCTACGCGCATTTCTTTTAGGCGGTCTTTTACTTTCACCCCAAACTTCTGTTCTTCATCGATAATCATCAAGCCCAATTGTTTGAAATGCACGTCCTTATTCACTAGACGGTGTGTTCCTATCAAAATATCGGTTTGCCCACTCGCAACCCGAGCCAATGTTTCGTTGATTTGCTTGGTCGATTTGAAGCGATTGATATATTCTACTTTGCAGGGGAATGCGGCCAGACGATCGTGGAAGGTGCGGTAATGTTGCATGGCTAACACGGTCGTGGGAACGAGGACGGCCACTTGCTTCGAATCCGCTACGGCTTTAAAGGCAGCGCGAATGGCGATTTCTGTCTTACCAAATCCCACATCACCACACACCAATCGGTCCATCGGATGCGGCTTCTCCATATCGATTTTTACATCGATAGTCGCTTTTGCTTGATCCGGTGTGTCTTCATATAGGAAGGACGATTCAAGTTCTGCTTGTAAATAGGTATCGGGTGAGAAGGAAAAACCGGGCGCATTCTTGCGTTTGGCATATAGAGAAATAAGCTCTTTGGCAATATCCTTCACTTGCTTCTTGACGCGCGATTTCTTGTTATCCCAATCTGGCGAACCTAGTTTCGACATCGCAGGAGGGGCTCCTTCCTTGCCAGAGTATTTAGAAATCTTATGCAAAGAATGAATCGAAACCGATAAGACATCGTCATCGCGGTAAATCAAGCGAATCACTTCCTGCTCTCCGTTTGCAGTCTCTACTAAATTTAAACCCGCAAAACGTCCGATACCATAATCGATGTGGGTGACGAAATCACCCACTTGCAATGACCGCAGTTCCTTCAAGGTTAAGGCCTTGTTTTTCGAGAACTTGTTCTTTTCCTTATAGCGGTGGTAGCGTTCAAATAGCTGGTGGTCGGGATAAAAGGCCACTTTCGTTTGTTCGTCCACAAAACCCTCGCGCAGAGAAATTTGCAAAGGCTTGAACTGTATACTCGTGTTGATTTCGTTAAAAATCACCTCAAGTCGTTCTAATTGCCGTGGGGATTCTGAACTGATGATGTTGTGAAAACCGTGGGTTTGGTTGTCAAGTAAAGTGGTGGCTAGACGTTCAAAATCTTTTTGGAAGGCCCCCGGATTCTTCGAGGGGAATACGATGGTTTCTGGATTTTTCAGATGAGATCTTTTGCCAAATTCGATACATGGAAACCCCTGCAGCGATTTTTTGATCGTCTTTGCCGTTTCCCAACGTTCCTCAGGTTTATTTAATAAATTGATGTCAGAGGACGAATTGACCTCATAGACCATCGTCCCTTTTTCAAAATTCTCCGTTAATACATCGCTCAAGATGTTGAGGTCTTTGATCCAGATCTTCGTATTTTCAGGCAAAAAGGTAAAGAAGGATTCCCGTGTTTCTTGAACCAGTTTGGTTTGCACATCGGGGATGAGGTGCATCGCAGAAACGGATTGAATGGAAAGCTGGGTTTCTGGATGGAAAGTTCGAATACTATCGACTTCATCCCCGAAAAAATCGATGCGGTAAGGGTATTCCGCCGCATAAGAAAATACGTCCAAAATTCCTCCGCGCACGGAATATTGGCCTGCTTCGTAGACGAAATCCGTTCGTTCGAAATCATATTCGTTTAGCGTTTCTGCTACGAAATTGCGATCAATTTTATCTCCTACCCGGATAGATAAGGTGTTTTTGACTAAAGACTTTCGGTTTATCACCTTCTCGGTCATTGCCGCCGGATAGGAAACGATGGCGAGGCTTTGGCCCGAATAATTACTTAATATGTTCAGCACTTCCGCGCGTAAAAGGACGTTCGCATTGTCCACTTCCTCCCATTCATAGGGTTTCTTGTGGGACATCGGAAATAAGGTCACAGCTGTGTCGCCCACCAAAGCTTGCAGATCATTATAGACGTATTGCGCTTCTTCTTTTTCCTCGCAAATAATCAGAAAGGGCTGTTGCTCTTTTAAAAGGGCAGACATCAAAACGGTGTCGAGGGAGCCGCAGAGGCCTTTAAGGTGGATGGATTCGCCCGGTTTGGACGTAGTTATCTTGTCAGAAATGCTTTGGACAATTCCGTCGCTCTGGTAGATACTTAGAAATTCTTTGACGATCATACGTTCAAAAATTCCCCACAAAATTTACGTAGGGCTTGCAAAGGTAGGAAATTTTGTATCTTTGTGCATCTACAAAAAGGGGTGCCTCTAAAAAAGGCTGAGATTATACCCATTGAACCTGATGCGGGTAGTGCCGTCGAAGGGATTTTGTCGAGTTTTTAGCGCTGAAAACTCAGAAAAAATCGTCAATGTAAGGGTTAAAAAGTTAAATCATGACAGGATTTGGCTCCTTTACCTGTTGCTAAAATTTCAAAAAATGAAAAAGGCAACAACGCTTATTATTACGCTTATTTTGTGTGTGCAAAGTCTATTTGCACAAAAAGTACAGGGAACTGTTTTCGATCTAGAAACCAAAGCACCTTTATGGGGCGCTTCCGTCACAGTGAAAGGAAGTCAGAAAGGAAACGTGACAGATGCTAAAGGGCATTTCAATTTAACCGTCTCGTCTGAGGCCGTTTTAGTCGTTAGATTTGTGGGCTATCAGCCTATAGAAATCACCGCTGATAAAGCCAACCAAATCGCGCTGAAAAAATCCAATTTCTTACGAGATGAAATCGTGGTTCGCGCGACGCGAGCGGATGAAAATTCGGCGATGGCCTATTCAAATGTGTCAGCAGAGGAATTAGGTAAAAGTAATTTGGGTCAGGATATGCCTCAATTACTCAACTTTACGCCTTCAGTTGTCACCACTTCTGACGCGGGGGCGGGCATTGGTTATACGGGTATTCGTATTCGTGGTTCCGATGCGACGCGCGTGAATGTGACCGTGAACGGTATTCCGATTAATGATTCGGAATCTCAAGGAACTTTTTGGGTGAATATGCCGGACTTTGCTTCATCGGTTAATTCCGTACAGATTCAGCGCGGCGTGGGAACGTCCACGAATGGGGCTGGGGCTTTCGGCGGTTCTGTTAATATGCAGACCAATACGTTTGAGTCTAAGGCGTATGGAGAGGTACATGCCTCTGGGGGTTCTTTTGGAACGCTAAAAACAACGCTTAAGGCAGGTTCAGGACTTTTAGGAGGCAAGTTTACCTTAGATGGCCGCCTATCTCGGATTGTCTCGGATGGTTTTATCGATCGAGCCTCCTCTAATTTGCTTTCTGCGTATTTCTCTGCGGGCTATTTTGGTGCAAAAAGTTTCATCCGGTTGAACTACTTTACCGGAAAAGAAAAGACCTATCAATCTTGGTATGGAACTCCAGAAAGCAGGGTCAATGGATCAGATTCAGAGATGCAGGCCTTTATCGACCGCAATTATTTGTCAGATGTAGATGCGAAGAACTTATTGAATAGCGGTCGCAGCTACAACTATTATACCTATGATAACCAAACGGATAATTACGCCCAGGATCACTATCAATTAATGACGAACCACCGGTTGACGGAAGCTTGGAACTTAGATTTGAATGCGCATTATACCTATGGTCGCGGGTACTTTGAGGAATTTAAGCCAGATGCGGATATGGAGAATTATGGGGTTCGCTCGATCGCAACGGCTAATGTGATTCGACGCAAATGGTTAGACAATGATTTTTATGGATCGACCTTTGCTTTCAATTATGCAGGTTCTCAGAAAATTAAATTTACGTTCGGTGGCGCATGGAATCGCTATATTGGCCGTCATTTCGGTGTTTTGCAGGATCCATTACCAGGTACTGAATGGTACCGCAGTCGTTCTCAAAAAACCGATGTAAACCTGTATGCGAAAGGGAATATTATGTTGTCTTCGGCATTAAATGCCTATGTAGATTTGCAATATCGGACGGTGGGCTACCGCATGTTAGGAACAGCAGATAAGTTTTTGTTGTTAGATTCCGATAATTCGTATTCTTTTTTTAATCCTAAATTTGGTCTAACACATCAATTGTCAGAAAAATCGAAAGTATATGGTTCTGTCTCAGCGGGAAGTAAAGAGCCTAGTCGCCAGGATTTTGTGGATAATGCAGCTGGTGCGCCTCGTCCGGAATACCTGCAGGATTACGAATTAGGGTATGAGCGTTCAGGCCAAAAATATGGATTCCAATTGAATGGTTATTTCATGAATTACCAGGATCAATTAGTGTTAACAGGGGCGGTCAATTCTACAGGCGATGCCATTCGGACAAATGTAGAATCGAGTTACCGCTTGGGTATTGAAGCGGCGCTAAATTACCAAATTTCGAAACGTTTACTTTGGAGTGGAAATGTGACAGTAAGCCAAAACCGTATCCGTCAATTCAAGGAGGAAATCATTGATTATGAAACCTAT
>JBILCC010000089.1:0-6822 GCA_044353355.1 Aquirufa sp. | reverse complement strand
CAGATTTCTAAAGGCAATTTGATCTAAAGTGTCTAATAATTCTTCAAAACGAGAACGGTAAGTTTCTAGAACGAATTGATACCAAGATTTGTATTTAGCGCCCCATTCGTCCATTAATTCTGCGGGGATGGCGATAACTTCGGTGTCTACGAGTGCTTTGGCCATAATCTGAGACGATAATTGCCTCGCTGCGCAAGTCATCGAAATGGCGCAAGCTTCGCCTGGGTGAAGATTGTACATAAATACCTCATTGCCCTCTTCGTCTTCCCGGAATACTTTGATTATTCCTTTCGTTACCAAGACAGCTGATCGAATGGATTGCCCTGTTTTCATCAAATAGTCGTCCGTTTTAAATTTACGAACAACGCCTACTTGTTGAATCTTTTTACTTAATTCGGGCTCAAATTGATTGAATAATTCCATTTTAGTAACTGATAACTGCTTGTTTTTCTAAACTTTCGTAAGCTGCATCGATGACACGCATACTCGCGATTCCATCTTCACCAGGTACAGCTGGAGCTATTTCATTTCGTAAAGATTGAAAAACATTTTCATAGAATGCCATATAATTTCCTTTTTCAGAGGGTACTCTTTCTGGACTTCCTCCATCTACATGTAAAATGCCGTACTCACTTGGAGCGTCTACTCCCCAGTTTTCACCCATCGGAACATGTCCTTTGTCTAAATCCAATTCTTGACGATCGGAACGGGTTTTGATGAAACTTCCTTTTGTTCCGTGCAATTGGAAGGCTGGAATGGGTTCTTTGAAATAATAGCCACTTTTTAATCGAACGCGAAGGGCTGGATAATACAAGAGAATCTCAAACAAGTCGACGACCTCTGTACCGGGTCTAGTCTTGCGCAAATCCGCGAAAACGTGGGTTGGTTTTCCAAATAGATGCAAAGCTTGATCGATCAAATGCGGCCCTAAATCGGTCACAATTCCCGCGCCAGGACCGGCATCTTCTTTATGTCTTTTAGGGGACATTAATGGGTTATAGCGGTCAAAATGAAACTCAGCTTCTACGATATCACCTAAAACACCTGATTCGTGAACCTTTTTTAAAGTTAGGAAATCGGAATCCCAGCGGCGGTTTTGGTAAACAAATATCTTTTTGTTCACTTCTTTAGCTAAATCAACGAGTGACTGAGCTTCTGCCGCATTACAGGTGAACGCTTTCTCCACCACGATGTGTTTTCCGGCTTTCAAGGCTGCGGTAGCATATTCGAAATGGGAATATATGGGAGTGTTAACAATGACTAACTCAATCGAAGTATTGGCTAAAACGGCTTCCAGTGAATCAAAGGAGGATGTTCCAGGATAGGCATTCTCAATTGTTTTCTTGGAGCGTTCCCAGGATCCTAATAAATTGAATCCAGGATGTAATTGAATGAAGGGGGCGTGAAAAACACGTCCAGACATTCCATAAGATAATAAGGCAGTTTCGATCGGTTTCATGGAAGTAAAAATAAACAATTCAGACCTTTAAACATAAAACGATTTAATATGAAAAAATTATTTGCTTTAAGCTTATTTAGTTTAACGGCTTTAGGTCAGTCAAAGCCTTTGGTAACACATATGTTCACCGCTGATCCTTCTGCTCACGTCTTTCAAGGTCAAATTTATATCTATCCCTCTCATGACATTGATGCGGGCGTAAAAGAAGATGATTTAGGGAGTCATTTCGCAATGCGTGATTACCATGTATTATCTCAAAAAACGCCAGCTAGTCCAGTGGTTGATCATGGGGTGGCTTTGAAACTTGAGGATATTTCATGGGCATCCAAGATGCTTTGGGCACCGGATGCAGCAGAATCAAAAGGAACTTATTATTTGTATTTCCCTGCTAAAGATAAGGAAGGTGTTTTTCGTATTGGGGTAGCCTCGTCCTCGAAACCGGAAGGCCCATTCAAAGCGGAGAAAGACTATATGAAAGGATCATTTAGTATCGATCCTTGTGTGTTTAAGGATAAAGACGGAACGCATTACCTCTATTTTGGGGGTATCTGGGGTGGTCAATTGCAACGCTGGAAGTCAGGAAGCTATGGTGCGACAGATGAGTCACAACCCGCAAATGGACAACCAGCCTTGATGGCAAAGGTAGCCCGTTTAGATGCAAACATGAAGGAGATGGCTGAGGTTCCTCGCAATGTGCAGATTGTTGATGCGCAGGGGAAGGTCTTATTATCTGAAGACCATGATCGCCGTTTCTTTGAGGCCGCATTTGTGCACCACTACCAAGGGAAATACTATTTTTCTTATTCAACAGGCGATACCCACAACATTGCCTATGCGACTGGAACAAGTCCTTATGGTCCATTTACCTACCAAGGCGTGATCTTAAAGCCTGTGAAAGGGTGGACGAATCACCATTCGATTGTGGAGCAGAATGGTAAATGGTATTTATATTACCACGATGTGGAGATATCGGGTAGAACTCATTTGAGGAATATCAAAGTGACTGAGCTGAAATATCGCCTGGATGGTAGTATTGAGACGATAGATGGGTATAAATAAAAAAAGGCCGCCTCGTATTTCGAAGCGGCCTTTTCTATAAGTGTATCATTTATGCAAGGATATTTTTCGCATAAGCCACACATTTTTTCACTTCTTCTACAGCTGTAGATCCAGCTGGAACTTCATATTCTAATTCGATGGTTGCAGGGAATTTGTATTTCTTCTTCTTTAATAAAGTTAATACCTCTTTTAATGGAGTGTCGCCTTTGCCCCATTCTAGGTTGCCTGCGCCATGTTCCTTCGTCGTGCGGTCCTTGATGTGCATACTTGTGATGCGATCGTGTTTAGCCTCGATGAAAGCTAATAACGAGGCCGTGTTGTGAGGAGCTCCCACAGCGATGTAGTGACCGCAGTCTAAGTTGATAGAGTTGTATGGGTTTTGGGCTAAAGCCTCATCATACACCGTATCCTTCACTTGTAAGTGTGTATGGTAACCGAAATAAACTTTGTGTTTCTCCCCTAAAGCACCTAAACGCTGCGTCTGAGCAGATGAAGTAGGTAATTCCATGGTAACCGATTTAGCGCCTAATACTTTAGCTGCGCGTAAAGCTGATTCCACCTCTGCATCGGAGTTTCTCTCACTAAAAGCATTGGGTTTGTAAGCATATACGGAAATTCCAGCGTCATCTAACATTTTGCGCACTTCTTTGAATTTGTCCATTGAAACAGACTCTCTCCAAGTAGATACCTCTTTTTGGTATTTAGCCATTTGCGCACGTTGTTCGTCAGTTAACGTAGGACGAGGTTGACCTGGAGTCCAACGCATAGGTACCGGATTGACTGGACGTCCTGCGTACTCTTCTACAGCATCTCCCATTAATTCAATGGCAGAAACACCAGAATCTACACAGTATTGAATGATTTGTTTGATATCTCCTGGCATGCCACGGAAGGAATAGGTAATCGTACCTACTTGAACACCTCCAAAAACCGAGTTAGGTTTTGCGAAACTGAAGGAAGAATTTGATGCCCATAAAAGGCCTAAAGAGGCCAATGAGCTAGCCGCCAAAAACTGACGACGTGATGGTTGGTTGTTATTTTTCATGTTAGTTTAGGTTTCAGACTTCATTTTACAAATATATCTTTATAATAATATCCTGATGGCTAAATTTTGCGACGAAATCCTACATTATTTTCCTTCAGCAATCATTTTGGCTAATACGAATTAAAATGGCTCTGAGATCGATCGACTTGGTTGTGAGAACCATTTAGGGCCATCTGCCGTCATATAAGCACAATCTTCTAATCGTACACCAAATTCTCCTGGTATCGCAATCGTCGGTTCAATACTAAAACACATGCCTATTTCTAAAGGAGCCTTGTTTCCACGTACCATATTCCCCCATTCGTGCCCACTCATTCCAATACCATGACCCGTACGGTGGGGCAGACCAGGTAATTTATAATCAGGGCCAAAACCAGCATCAACTAGTACTTTACGCGCAGCAAAATCCACGTTTTCGGCAGGTGCCCCTAATTTAGCTGCCTTAAAACCCGCTTGTTGCGCCTTTTTCTCTAAATCCCAAATCTGTTTTTGTTTCGCACTAGGCTCCCCAAAAACAACCGTCCGCGTAATATCCGATTCATATCCTCCCACACTGCAACCGCAATCTAACATCACCACATCTCCAGTTTTTAAGATTTGTTTTCTGGAACTCCCGTGTGGAAACGAAGTCGCCACCCCAAAAGTCACTGATGCAAAACCAGGCATCACTCCTTGCTCTGTGTGAGCCTGAGCAATTTTCTGAGAGATTTGACGCGGGGTACACCCGATCGTTAATGCCGCAATTCCGGCCTGAATGGCCTTAACCGTAGCATCATTCGCCTTTTGCATTAAGGCAATCTCGGCAGCAGATTTAATGATTCTACATGGAATCGTGATCGGATCTGCACTTACGAATTGAAAGCTCGCATCTGATTTTCGCAAGCCGTCGAAGATGAAGAAACGACAGAATTCGTCGATTCCTATTTGGCCCTTCTCTATACCGATTCCTTTTAAGACACAGGTAGTCAAGGCAAAAGGATTTTCATCTTCCTCCCAAATCGACACCTTAGTTCCCGCTGGTGCAAGCTCCAGGAATCTATCCTCCTCAAAAGCCGGACAAATAAAATTAATTTCTCCTTTAGCTGGAATGATCGCTAACATCGAGCGCTCGGAAGGATACCAGCTGACACCCGTGAAATAATTCAGGTTGATCCCCGCATCTAAAATGATCGCTTGGATGTTATTCTCTGCCATTAATTTCTGTGCCTTAGCCACGCGCATTTTGCGTTCTTCGGCACTTATAGGCGTAAATTCGATGGGCATTAAACCCGATTGGGATGATTTTAAAGAGAGGGTAGAAGCCAACAGGCCCCCTTTGAGGAAGTTTCTACGTTGCATGTCGAAATTTAAAATAAAACATTAACAATAGAAATTCTCCCTGGAAGAATTAACTTTAAATTCAGAATTTAATATGAGGCTACTTTTTATTCGTTTCTCGGCCATAGGCGACATCGTTTTAGCTTCTCCAGCCTTGCGTTGTGCTAAGCAGCAGATTCCTGATGTGGAGATTCATTTTTTAACAAAGAAGTCCATGAAAGCGGTGACCGAGGCGAATCCTTATGTGGATCACTTTCATTATTTTGATAAGGATCTTTCCGTAACGATTCAGGAATTAAAATCCTATGAGTTCGATTACATCATCGACTTACATAAGAATTTGCGCAGTTTGCGTATAAGAAAGGCTTTGGGAGTCCCTTATTTATCCTACAATAAGCTGAGTGTGGAGAAGTTTCTATTAACCAAATTTGGAGTGAATAGGCTGATCGACCGTCATATTTCATTGCGAAGCGTAGATACCTTAGCTCCATTAGGCGTCAGCTATGATGGGAAGGGGCTAGATTATTTTGTTCCAGCTAGCCTACATGAGCCTGCGTTTTTTCCTGATGGCTATGTCGCTTTAGTGATCGGCGCTTCCTTTGCCACGAAGAAATTACCATTGGATTCTCTCAAGCTTTTATGTAGTCAAATTTCGCATCCCATTGTATTAATTGGAGGCAAGGAGGAAAAAGAAGATGGGGATGCGCTTGCGGCGTTAGATCCAGCACGTATTGTGAATACCTGTGGCACTTATTCTTTACATGCATCTGCTTTGATAGTTTCTAAAGCCCGAGTTGTCATTTCCCATGACACCGGAATGCTGTATATCGCCTGTGCCTTTGAAAAGAACGTCATTGCCATCTGGGGGGCTACTTCGCCCGCGTTGCAGGTAGAGCCATTGATGCCGGAGGATTCGAAAGCACTAGTTTTTCAATCCATCGTTCCTGATTTAACTTGCCAGCCTTGTTCTAATTTTGGTACTAAGTCGTGTCCTAAAGGGCATTTCGATTGCATGAAAAAGCAGGATTTACCTGAGATTGCTCGGAAAGTGACAGAAATGTGGAAGGCCTAAGTGAATTTCAATCGTTTTAATCTTCCTTGGTAAGCCTGGTAGTAGTTTTTTTGAGCGCTTTCATCTAGGAAAGAATTTCGAATTAATCGCTCGGTCTCTGTTGAATTGGCTAGCATTTGGGACAGAATGCGCTCCACCATCTTTTCTGGAATGTTTGCCAGCTTACCTAATTGTAGAAATTGGTTCAAAATTTTGCCTTGGTATTGAGCTTTAGGATATAATCCACCACGTAAAGCAAAATCAATTTCAGCCTGGTGCATCTCCGTATTTAAAAGATCATAGGCAGGACTCAGGATGAAATCGCCATCTTCCGTTTCCAAGAGGGAGAAATTCTTTAGATGCGCATCTCCATTCGAGAATAGGTAATTGAATAGCAGGATTTTAAAAAGTTTAGGAGCCTCAATGGCATAGGCAGGCACATATTGCTGCATGATTTGGAACAATTCGAGGTAATTTCCTTCGTATTTATAGTTTATACCATGGGATTGAGGTGTTCTTCCTGCCAAAACTGCAAAGTCCTCCTTCGCCCGCTTCTGTCCCGCGTCATCCCGGTCAAAGCGTTTCGTCAAATAGGCTATTTCACCCGTATTGAAAAAAATAATTCCATTCTCAGCTGTTTCGATTTGATATGCTTGGCGGGCAATTTGCATCGTCAAATGTTCGTTTGCCGGCATTAGGTGTTTATTCCTCCCTAAAGCAGGAATCGGTTTCAGTAGGTAATCTCCGCATTCCCCAGCTTCTGCAAGACGTAATTTATTTTTCTCTAGCACGAATGAATACTTTTCCTGCATGCCAGGAACCGACATAATCGTTCTATTTTCAAAGAAAGTTCCAACCACTAGTTCAGAATTCGCCGGCGAATCATAAGAT
>JBILCC010000088.1:0-6884 GCA_044353355.1 Aquirufa sp. | reverse complement strand
CGCGTTCAGAGCAGCCTAATCGCTTCGCTCATGAAGAAATTAAAGAGGTAATGGATCTTTGCCTAGCTTGTAAAGGCTGCAAGGCAGAGTGCCCTTCTAACGTGGATGTGGCAAAATTAAAGATGGAGTTTTTGTACCAATACCAAAAAGAAAAGGGTCTTCCTTTGCGTTCTTGGTTAGTGGGCAACTTTGCGAAGCTATCTAACATGGCTTCTTATGTGCCATTCTTGTACAATGTGGTGATGGGGACGCCGGCAATTCGTCGAATTTCGAATGCCTTAGTGGGTTTTCACCCAGATCGCACCATGCCATTGATGGCGAAGCAGACTTTGTGGTCTTGGTTAAAGGCGCGTACTTCCCCTATACAGGAGAAGTCGGTTTATTTGTTCGTCGATGAGTTTACGAATTTTAACGATGCTGAAATCGGTCGCACGACTGTTTTGTTGCTAGAGCGCTTAGGTTATGAAGTGAAGACGATTCCACACCCAATATCAGGACGCGCGTATTTATCTAAAGGGATGTTGGACGAGGCACGCGTATTAGCGATGCAAAATGTGCGCTTGTGGTCTTCGTTGATCTCGGAAAATACGCCTTTAGTGGGTATTGAGCCGTCTGCTATTTTAACTTTCCGCGATGAATACCCGGATTTAGTATCTGATGAATGGGTGGACAGGGCGCAAGATTTAGCGAAAAATACTTTATTGCTAGAAGAATTTATAGCTAGAGAGGCAGATGCAAAGCGTATTACTTCGGAGGCATTTAGCTCGGAGAAGAAACTAATGAAATTACATGGCCACTGCCAGCAAAAAGCGATCTCTTCGCTGGTGGCAGCGAAGAAGGCGCTTTCTTTGCCTGAGAATTTTGAAGTTCAACTGATTCCATCTGGCTGTTGTGGGATGGCAGGCTCATTCGGCTATGAGAAAGAGCATTATGATTTGTCCATGCAGATAGGGGAACTGGTATTGTTCCCTACCGTGCGGTCACAGCCGGTTGAGGTTGATATCGTCGCGTCGGGAACCAGCTGCCGTCATCAAATTCATGACGGCACGAAGCGGCATGCGAAGCATGCCGCGGAGATCCTGTATGCCGCTTTAAAATAAAATTAGAATTTCCATCGTACGAAGGCTTCCATAGCCTCATATTCCGCTAGGCCTAGCGCATTGTAGATGGAAGCCGTTGCTCGGTTTCGTTCTTCTGCGCGTTGCCAAAACTCCCTAGAATCATCTCCCTGAAAGACAACGCCATCTTTTTGGGACTGGTGTTTGAATATACCCATTCTCTTTTTGAATACTTGATCCGGTGACATGGGTACTGCCATTTCGATTTGGTCGATATCCCATTCTGCCCAAGCCCCTTTATATAACCAAACCCAGCAGTTCTTCATGTATTCTCGGTGTTTCAGTCGTGTTACAGCTTCTAAAATTGCATCTAAACAAACCTTATGTGTGCCATGTGGATCGGCTAAATCGCCAGCGGCATAAATCTGTTGAGGTTGTATTTCCTCGATGAGGTCCATGACGATTTTAATATCCTTTTCCCCGATGGGTTTCTTGCGAATGGTTCCTGTTTCATAGAATGGCATTTCTAAGAAGTGTGCGTTTTCTTTTTTGATACCCACGAAGCGACAGGTATTCTTTGCTTCACCTTTGCGGATTAAACCCTTGATTTCTCTAACTGCCGGAATATCAATTTCTGAATCTGGTTTATTCCTAAGGAATTTAATTGCCTCCTTGTATATCCGGTTCGCTTTGGCGTTAGGGCTTTCGAATTTTTCGTTAAAGTCGACTACGAATTCGGCGAAACGAAGCGCCTCATCGTCCGCTACAGCAATGTTTCCGGTCGTTTGGTAAGCCACATGGACATCATGTCCTTGGTCATGCAGACGTTGGAATGTTCCACCCATGGAGATAATGTCGTCATCGGGGTGCGGACTAAAGATTAATACTTTTTTCTTTGCAGGGAAGGCACGTTCAGGGCGATGGGTATCGTCTGCGTTTGGTTTTCCACCTGGCCAACCCGTAATGGTATGCTGTAAATAGTTGAAAACTTCGATATTAATCTCATAGGCCTGTCCGTATAAAGAGAGAAGCTCGGATAAACCCTGTTCGTTATAATCTTTCGAAGTTAGTTTTAATACAGGCTTTTGTAAGGTCAACGAAAGATGGGTTACGGCCTTCTTGATCATATTGCGATCCCATGTAACCGAGTCTACTACCCACGGGGTTTTAATCCGTGTTAACATCGAAGCTGCTGTTTCGTCTAAAATGAATGATGCATTCGGATGTAATTGTAGGTAAGAAGCTGGGATATCAGAGGTTACCGTTCCTTCCACCGCTTTAGCAACACTTTCTGCTTTGTGTTCTCCCCAAGCTAGTAGCACGATCTTCTTTGACTTCATAATGCTATCTATTCCCAGTGTAATAGCTTTTTTAGGCACCTTTTGTAAGCCG
The DNA here is from genome assembly GCA_044353355.1 of Aquirufa sp. Taxonomy (GTDB): domain Bacteria; phylum Bacteroidota; class Bacteroidia; order Cytophagales; family Spirosomataceae; genus Aquirufa. Next base: position 4,434 of record JBILCC010000088.1, on the reverse strand, counting down.
CCAAAATCAGGTGACGCATCAATCTTTGTCGCAATATCCAACGTCATTAAACGTGTTTTTGAATTAATAGTTGATCCAGGTTCATTAAATCCAATGTGTCCATTGCGGCCGATGCCTAATAAGTAATAATCAAAACCTCCCAGGCGCTCTATCTTTGATTCATAGTCACGGCAAAACTCAGGAATCTTTTCTAGGGACAGCGTTCCATCGGGCAAATGGTAATTTGTTACCGGTATATCTACATGATCGAAGAGTTGTTCTTTCATAAATCGAACATAACTTTGGATAGAATCGGGTTCCATTGGATGGTATTCGTCCAAATTAAATGTGATGACCTCTTTGAAACTCAAGCCTTCTTCTCGGTGAATTCTAATTAATTCCTGGTATACTTTTTTAGGAGATGAGCCGGTTGCCAGCCCCAAAACACTTGGTTTGCCAACGTGGTTATTTTTGCGAATAAGATCCGCAATTTCTTTCGCAACTGATTTAGAGGCTAGGTCAGAATCTGAAAAAATATGTGTTGGAATGCGTTCAAAGCTGATTTCTTGTTCCATGATCTTATTTTTTGGTGTTTTTAGAAGCTACGATTAATAAATCGAGAGCCAGTATATCGAAAATACGTAGAATGGTTTTTAGTGCAGGATTGCCTTTGCCTAATTCAATGCTGTGTATGGTTTTAATAGCTACACCACTTTGTTGGCTGAGCTCTTCTTGTTTTAAGCCGATAGCATTTCGTTTTTCACGAATGATCTGTCCGAATACTTTTAGATCCATAGGTTTATAGGTTATTGACAAATGTAAATAAAAATATAGTAATTTTTGCATATCGGAATTATATTACTGATTATTTTTTTAAACTTATAATTTCCATTTATCATAATTTAACTCCTTGTAAAAAACAATTCCCGTATCTTTGAGTTTTGAATAATATGCGACCATTAATATTTTTTGTTTTTCTTATTTTTCCGGGAGTTGTTTTAGCTCAAAAATCTACTATTAGTGGCTATGTAAAAGAGGCTGCAAGTGGAGAAGGACTCATCGGTGCGAGTGTCTATGTAAAAGAACTTAAAACGGGTAACGTAACGAACACCTACGGATTTTACAGTTTAACACTTCCCTTAGGTAAGTATACCTTAATTTTCTCCTCTTCTGGTTTTAAGAAGCGCGAGCAAGAGATTGTTGTAGCTGCTAAGTCTCAAGAATTGTCTGTTGAATTAGCAGCTGATTCGCAAGAATTAGCTGAAGTCATTGTCAAAGCACGCGCGAACGATGAAAATGTTAGAGGCATTGAGATGTCTGTAAATAAAGTTGATATTAAAACTATTCGTAAAATTCCAGCACTTTTAGGAGAGGTTGATTTAGTTCGTGCTATTCAATTATTACCTGGTGTTTCTACTGTAGGAGAGGGCGCTTCCGGCTTTAATGTTCGCGGTGGTGGTGTAGATCAAAATTTAGTCCTATTAGATGACGCGCCAGTATATAATTCATCTCATCTCTTTGGTTTTTTCTCTGTATTTAATCCGGATGCAGTAAAGGATGTGAAGTTGTTTAAAGGGGGTATTCCTTCTATGTATGGTGGTCGTGCTTCTTCTATTTTGGATGTAAAAATGAAGGAGGGGAATGCGAAGAAGCTAGAAGTGAATGGTGGAGTTGGCGTGATTTTCTCTCGTCTGTCCATTGAGGCACCTATTGTGAAAGATAAAGCCTCTTTTATTGTGGCTGCACGACGCTCGTACATTGATATTTTGGCAAAGCCCTTTTTGACTGGAAATAACGCTAATGCGGCTTTTAACTTTTATGACTTGACGGCCAAAGTTAACTATACTATCAATTCAAAGAATACGGTATTCATGTCGGGTTATTTTGGACGCGACGTTTTTGGGACCGGGTTTGGTTTTGATTGGGGAAATTCAACCTTGACTACTCGTTGGAATCATGTGTTCTCCAATAAGTTATTTTTAAATGCCACAGCCTTCTACAGTAATTACGATTACATGTTAGATTCGGATATTGAAAATAAGCGACCCAATGATTCCTTTAAATGGACGTCCAATATAGAGAACCTGAGTATCAAACCAGATTTCACTTATTACGTAAGACCGGATAACACGATCAGTTTTGGAGGTCAATTGTTATCGTATGATTTTACGCCTGGAAAAGCCAATGCGACTTCGAATGGAGAGAAAAGGCAATTTGGTCAAGCTAATAAAAGGGGGATTGAAGCATCTGCCTACATTGGGCATGATTGGAAACTCAATTCAAGGTTGACGGTTCAGTATGGAGTTCGCTATTCGAATTATGACTATAAAAGCTTGAATGGTGAATACTATGATCGAATACCAGTTTCTGTTAGCACAGAAAATCCATCAGGTTATGTATTGAAAATCAATCAAACAGATCCAGAATCTGTTGTAGCGTCTTATGGGAATTGGGAACCGCGATTTGCGTTGAATTTAACAGGAAATGAGACGACCTCTTTGAAAGTAAGTTATAATCGATTAGCGCAATACATTCATTTAATGTCAAATACAGCTGCATCTACGCCATTAGATGTATGGACATCATCCACTAATAATATAAAACCTCAGATAGTAGATCAGGTGGCTTTAGGATTCTTTAAGAATTTTGGGTCTGATGGGAATAATTATGAATCCTCTATCGAAGTGTATTATAAAGACATGCAAAATCAGATTGATTATGCTGACCGAGCTAATTTATTTCTAAATCCTTTTTTTGAAAAAGACTTATTATTTGGTGATGGCAGAGCATATGGAATCGAGTTTTTTTTAAAAAAGAACGTGGGTAAATTAACGGGATGGGCTAGTTATACCTTAGCAAGAACTGAACGTAAAATTGAGGGCCTAAATAATAATCAATGGTATGCAAATCGATATGATCGGACGCATACGTTAAATTTAGTTGGACAATATTCACTTTCTGATAAATGGTCATTTGGTGCAAATTTTGCCTACATTTCGGGTGTACCTTACACGGTTCCAGCCCAAAAATATGTTTTTGACGGGATCTCTTACCCTCAAACAATACCAGGTACGCGTGGAAATATTCGTGTCCCAGATTATCATCGATTGGATGTTTCTGCTACTAAGAAAAATAAGAAAGCCTTATTTGGAAAAGGTAGTTCTGAGTGGGTTTTTTCTGTATACAATTTATATAATAGAAAAAATCCTTTCTCCATTTACACTCGACCGAACGAGGATAATACAATACAAACAGAAGCAGTTCAATTATCCATCATAGGTTCTTTTGTTCCAGCCGTCACCTATAATTTTTCCTTCTAAGATGAAGCCGTATTTCCTTGTCGTTTTTCTGATTGTTTTAACTTCTTGTGAGGAGATTGTGAATCTGCCAAGTCCCGTTTCTGATCATTACTTTGTAGTGGAAGCTAATTTGACTAATCAAAGTTCGGCTCAAGAGATTATCTTGTCTCGCTCGCAAGATTACTTTGATCAGACGAGTGCTCCTAAATTAAATGGTGCAGAAGTGCTTGTAACAGATTCCCTTGGAAATACGTTTAATTTTAAGGAAAAAGTAGCACTAAGTGGTATATATGTTTGGGAACCTACGGCACAGCAACCTACCTTAGGGAAAGTGGGGACTACCTATACGTTGAATGTGAAGTGGCAAAACGAATTGATTACAGCGAAAGCTAAGATGAATCGTGTCCCACCCATTGATTCGATATTGTATCAATTTGATGAAGCGACTGGTCGTCAAGGAGCAAATGATAGTCCTAAGAATGGATATGATGCTCAGTTTTATGCACGTGATTTACGTGGATCAGGAGATTGTTACCGGGTAAAGACTTATATGAATGGAAAATTATTAAATGACCCGAATAATTTAACCCTAGTTTATGATGCAGGCTTTCAAAAAGGAGCTATGACGGATGGTCTACAGTTTATTTTGCCCATTCGTCGCTCCATTTCTCCCCAGCTTTACTTGGAAAATGATAAAATTAAAGTAGAACTTTGGTCGATTTCTGAAGATCAATTCAATTTCTATTCACAAGCTCGATTAGAGCTCAATAATGCTGGATTGTTTTCGCGCCCCGCGGCTAATATACCCACAAACATAATCAACCTAAACACTGCGTCTAAACTAAAAGGAACAGGGTGGTTTGGTGTTTCTGCTGTTAGTATGTTAGAAACGGTAGTTGATCCTAAAAAAGCACGAAAGGGTCTGAAATAAGTTATTCGAAATAAAATAGCAGACTAATCGTATGTGAATTGTATTGATTAAACCTGGTGAATGCGGAAGAACCACCTAATGGGTTGAGATACAAATTATTAACACCGTGGGAAAATTTCAATTCAGGATTGAATTTAAAAAATTTATAAAACTTTTCGAATCCGAAGCCATATTCTAAGGACACATCCGTCGTTTTTGCTTGTATTTGTTCCCCTGTCCTTCTTA
>JBILCC010000087.1:0-6886 GCA_044353355.1 Aquirufa sp. | reverse complement strand
GGAGGGGATCAGGGGGCCAAAGCATTAGCTTGCCTGAAATCTGGCGGAAAAATGCTTGTTTTTGGCCTATTAAGTCTAGAACCTATTCCCTTAAATTCAGGATTATTAATCTTTAAAAACCTAAGCGTCGAAGGCTGGTGGCTTAGCTCTTGGTGGGAAAAACTAGGAACTCAGGGAATTCAAAAAGCGATAAAAGAGGTTTTTTCTCTTTTGTTGAAACAAGATATCAAAGTAGATATTCAAGCAAGCTATCCACTAGTGGATTTTAAAGAGGCAATAGAAGCCTATCAAAAGCCGGGAAGATCTGGAAAAATACTATTGATGTAAAGAATCCGGTGCTGCAGGTTGATCATCGGGTTCGTGCGAATTTCTGCCATCTGCAGGAATTCCATCTCCGATAACCTCGTAGCTTACCTGATCTCCTGCGCGAGTCACTTCTAAATTATAAAGGAAAGTGCCTTCAGGCTCTTTTGTTTTAAGTACCCCGGTGTAAAGGGAATCACTCTTTTGAATCAAGGAAACTTCTAAGACGCTTACACCTGTAACCTGCTCTTTTTGAAGATTTTGCAGCCACATTTCGCGTACCTCGCCTTCTATTTCTTTCGACGACTTTTTACACGAATTTAGAACAAATAGGGTGGCTATGGCCATTAACAATACTCTAATCATGCTGCAAAAATGGGTATTTTTCCCGAAAAAAGGAAAAAGAAATTACTACATTTGAAGTATGTTTGATTTGCTGGATTTCATGAATGCTGGTATACTCTGTGGATTACTCACCGTGTATATATTGTTATTCAAGAAAAATGCCCTTCGATCATACTCAGATTATTTGTTATCTGTTTCCATCTTATGCCAAATCTGGGCAATATCACTTTTCCTCTTTGTTTTCAACGGATCGATAGAGCAATACCCTTATTTATATAGAACAGCCGCTCCGCTTACCTTTTTAGTTCCTCCATTAGGCTATTTGTATGTGCGGAGCGTCTTGTTCAATGAAAGGAACTGGCAAAAAACCGATTATTTACACCTATTACCCTTTCTGTTTTTCTTCATAAACTACTTGCCTTTTTTCTTGAGTCCTTTCGAATACAAATTAGAGATTGTGATAAAAACGATTCAGGATAAGAACTTTGGTATTGAAAAACAATTAGGATTCCTACCTGAAAGTTTATTCTACTTGTTTAGACCTATTCAAGCCGTCCTCTATTTAATTTTTCAATGGCGACTAATTTTGACATTTATTAGAAATAATCCTAATCAAACAATTAGTGACCAAATAAAACGCGTAACGCGTTGGTTAAGCATATTCACCCTAGCTTCCTCCGGAGTCTTAACCTCGTTTTTCTTCATACTTGTCCTGTATTTTACACAGGAAAATTTATTTACAAGTTCCGAGCTTACGCTCATCCCTAATACAATCTTAGGAATTTCTCATTTTGTTGTATTCACCTATTTACTGATTAATCCCCAAGTTTTAACTGGCTTACCTTTCATCCGATACAAGGAGGCTCCTTCGAATATTGTGGAAAATGAAACAGTGAAGGTTCCCTTTATTCTGGAAAATTACTCGAAAGAGGTCATGCTTTTAGAAAAGTATTTCCTCACTCAAAAGACCTACTTACAACCTAATTTAGCCATCAGTCAAGTGGCCGTTGAAACCAAAATCCCAAATCGGGATCTGTCTTACATTATTAATAATTATTACCAAAAACGCTTCAATGATTATTTAAACGAAATGCGTTTGCAGCATTTTATTAGTAAAATAGATACCGATACATTAGATAGTTTAACCATCGAAGCCATCGCATTTGACTCCGGTTTTTCTTCTAAAACCTCTTTCTACCGTGCGTTCAACCGCTTTTACGGCTGCACCCCATCAGAGTACCTAGAAAGGCTTAAACCGTCAAATTAAGTCGTTTTTTGTTTCAACTTCAGAACTTGAAACTATTAATTCCATAATTACGATTATTAACCGGTAAATAAATCATAGATTTAATTTCTGTTCTACGATACATGTTTCGACTTCTTATCTTTTTTTTAGTACTTGGTCGTTTTAGTACCTCTGCTCAAAGCATCAGTCCTGTGACGATCAATGTGGGTGGAGCGGCCAGTAAATCCCTTGACTACAGCATAGGCGAATCTGCTTCCATTGCCTATTTCCAAACCACCAATCAACTCAGTTTAAGTTTCGGTTTCATCCAATCCTATACGCCGTTAGTGACAGGCATCGTAAATCAGGTCTTCGAAGCAGGAGTGGAGTTTGTTCTTTCACCTAATCCAGCTACTGAATATGTTCGACTTAAGGGTGCTTTATCTAAACCTGGATTTGTCGAATTTCATTTAATAGACCAGCAAGGTCGCATTCTTGATACCTACCCAGCCACTTATTACATTAATTACCTCGAAAAGGAAATAAACATCTCCCATTTACAAGGAGGCACCTATTTCATTCGACTGATCTATTCGTCCTCAGACGATCTTAAACAAGCTATCTCATTCAAATTCAGTAGAATAAACTAATGAAAAAATACTATACGATCCTCTTCTTATTCGTTTCATTGTTTGCCTTTTCCCAAAACAATGGCATCAACTTCCAAGGCGTTGGCAGAAACGCAGCAGGTGCAGTACTAGCCACTCAAAAAATCAGCCTCCGATTCTCAATAATTCAAGGAACTGAAACAGGTTTAGTGGAATACGTGGAATCCAAAGAGGTTACCACAAATGCACAAGGCATATTTTCCGTGGTCATAGGCGATGGAACACAGATCTCTAAAACCGGAAACTTCACGGACATCAACTGGAAAATCAATCCTAAATTCTTAAAAGTAGAAATGGATCCCGCTGGAGGAACCAGCTTTGCAGCCATGGGAACAACCCGTTTACAATCAGTACCATTCGCCTATTATGCAAATGGAGTTAACGCAGATAATGTAGATGGCGTGTTATCTGCTGCCAAAGGAGGAACAGGCGTAGCATCCATTTCTGCCTTAAAAACAGCCTTAGAGGTAGATCAAATCAATAATACAAGCGATTTAGCGAAACCAATTAGTACTGCGACGCAGGCGGCATTGGATACGAAGGTTTCAACAGCCACTTTTTCTACGACATTAGATTCAAAGGCGAATGTGGCAGACCTAGACCTTAAGGCTAATGCGACAGATCTAGCAGTAAAAGCACCCATAGAATCGCCGACTTTCACAGGCACAGTTTCTGGTATTACAAAAGCTATGGTGGGACTTTCCAGTGTAGATAATACCACAGACTTAGCTAAGCCCATTAGTTCTGCGACACAGGCTGCCTTGGATTTAAAAGCATCTACTACGACTTTGACCTTGAAAGAGAATGTAGCCAATAAATCGGCTGCCACAGATTTAGGAGGTTTAAATCCAAGCGATATCTTATTCCCCACACAAAAAGCAGTCAAGGATTATGTGACAGCCAATGCCGCATCAGGGGGAATCGCTGATGGTGGTGTAACAAGTATCAAAATTGCGAATGGAGCCGTGGGCAATAACCAATTAGCCTCTAATAGCATTAACTCCACAAACATTATTGATGGAACAATTACAAATGCAGATATAAATACCAATGCCTCCATTCCTTTTTCAAAATTGAGTATAACTAAAGCAAATATTGAGAGTTTAGGTATACCCGGGTCTGATCTGAACACAACTTATACCGCTGGAAATGGCTTAACTTTATCTGGTACGACATTTAGTATTGGTACAGAGGCTATTACTAGTACTTCAATAGCTGATGGAACAATTTCCAATGTGGATGTTAATTCCGCTGCTGCTATTGATTATTCAAAATTGAACTTAGGTGGATCAATCGTCTCAGCAGACATTTCAAATTCTGCGGCGATTCCATTTAGTAAGTTAAATATTGCCAAATCTGATATTGAGAATCTTGGTATACCAGGTTCTGATCAGAATACAACTTATACCGCAGGAAATGGTTTAAATTTATCTGGTACGACATTTAGTGTCTCAAGTAATGTAGTTACTTCTACCTATTCAGGCGCAGTTACTCTTAATGGACCTAGTTTAAATGTCGATAATAATTCCATTTTTGTAGATGGGACAAATCATAAAGTCGGAATTGGAACCAATACTCCGAGTTCAAAATTTGAAGTAAATGGTGCATCTACCAATTCAACAGCTTATAATGCTAGTTCAGGTACAACAATCGATTTCGCCCTAAGTAATTTGGCCTACACAACAGCTTCTGCAGGAAGTTTTACGCTAAATAATATTAAAGATGGTGGTACTTATACTCTCGCTGTCCAAGGCACATCAAGTGGCACATCTTCTTTTACAAGTACTGGATTCACTTTTTATTCAACAAATAATGGTGCCACAACGACTAGTAAACAAACACTATACACTTTTATAGTGATGGGTTCTAAAGTCTATTATTTTATGACAACTGGATTTTAATACCTATCCATGAAATTATTTATCAGAATCATATTAAGTATATTTTTTTTAGCAAACAATTTCGTTGCTATAGGCCAAATGGTGGGTACACCATACCTTGTTAATGCAACACCTAATCCCATTATAACATCATTATCTGTAGGAAGTAGCACCATCATTTCAGGTGCTTCTACTTCCATAACTCCTATTTTTGAACAAGGGACAGCTGCTTTGGATAATGCAATAGGTTCTGTAGCCTCTGGCACATCCTATACCATTTCTCCCTTGGTTACGACAACATATAATTTAACCGTCACGAATAGCGTTGGTAAAACCGTTAGCCAATCTATTACAGTATACGTCAATTCGATTTCACTTACTTCTCAGCCTGTAGGCGCCACGGTAAATACGAATAATTTTAATTCTATGTCGGTAAGCGCTACAGGAACAGGAGTAATTACCTACCAATGGTATGATGCGAATGGAATATTAAATGGGTATGTTAGTTCAACTTATAGAAGTAATGCAGCTGGCAATTTTTATGTAATAGCAACAAGTACATTAAATGGTACTACAACTTCTGTTACGTCTAATACGGCAACAGTTACTCATAATGACATTTCAATTACAAGCCAACCAACAAATGGTATGTTTGGAACAGGTGGAGCATTTGAAGTGAGTGTTACCGCATCAGGTTCCGGTACATTATCATATCAATGGTATAGGGGGAGTAATGCTATTTCGGGTGCCAATTCAAGAACTTATTCTGCTAATGTTGAAAACGCTTATTACGTAGAAGTCACCAGTACATTAGATGGTGTGTCAAATACATTAAGGTCTAATGGAATTTATGTAACCGAGAACAAGGTTACAATTACATCCTTTGGCCAAAATTATTATGCAACTTCAGGTTATACAACCACTTTATCTCCAACTTATAGTTATAATGGTTCGGCTACACTTTCTTTTCAATGGTACGATGCTTCCGGACCTGTAAATGGCGCAACAAGTTCTTCGTTAACGACCGGAACTGCGGGTAACTACTATGTTGTCATTACAAGTCAATTAAACAACACAACAGGTATTACTACCTCATCTACAGCTACAGTAACAGTGGTTAACTCACCTAGTATTACATCGTTGGCACCAGATAGTTACGGAATTGGTCTAGGCTCATCCACAAATTTGACCCCCATTTTTGCCAATGGTACGGGGGTTATCACTCCAGGAAACATTTTAGTTACAAGTGGCAATTCTATTTCTATTTCACCTACTGTAAACACCACCTATACATTGACTGTTACGAATCAAGCTGGTACAGTCGCCTCTATGTATACAAACGTAGTGATTACCAAAGGTATATTTACAGGTACAGGCGCTCCAAGTACTGATAGACAGTTCAATTTCGGATTTTTATTGAATACAGGTAAAGTTCTAATTGCTAATTCAGGATGGAGTGGTAATGCCACGGCAGAATTATATGATTATACAACTGGAACATTTAGTAATACAGGGAGTCTAAACTCGGGAAATAGGTATGAGGCGGCAGCTGTAGCACTATCTGGGAATAGTAAAGTGCTATTTACAGGCGGTGCATATGTAGGTGCAGCAGCAGAAATATATGATGCTTCAACGGGTACGTTTACTAACATTTCAAATATGAGGGTTAGTCGTAAAAGTCATGCAGCCACATTATTAAGTGACGGAAGAGTATTTATTTCTGGCGGATATGGTGGAAGTAATTATCTAAATAGTACTGAAATTTATGATCCTGTTACAAATACCTTTTCTTCAAGGGCTAATATGTCATCAAGTCGTGCATTCCACTCAAGTATTTTGTTAAATGATGGTACGGTGTTAATTGTTGGAGGCTATAGCTCAGGATATTTGAATACAGCAGTAATCTATAATCCATCTTCAAATAACTATACAGCAACAAGTAATAATATGTCAGATGCAAGAGGATATCCATCTCTCACTTTATTAAATAATGGCAAAGTATTAATTGTTGGTGGTGCAAATCAAAGAACTGGGTCATTACAGCCAACCTATACCGCAGAATTATACGATCCTACGACTAAAACGTTTTCAACTCTACCATCTTTGCCTAGTTGGATGTATTATCATACAGCAACAAAACAGTCAGATGGACTCGTATTAATTGCAGGTGGACAAGCGACTTATGGTGGTGTTGAAATTCAAACTGCCATATTATTTGACCCTACAACGAACCAGTTTATAACAGGTGTAACACCAATGACAACTGGGAGGGCTTGGCATTCTGCTACTCTCTTGCCAAATGGTAAAACCTTGTTTGTAGGTGGTTATTCAGGAGGTTCAGCAAGGACTGCTGAAATTTATGACCCTAACTAAACAAAAAGCCCCAATACTTTCGAATTGGGGCTTTTTGTATGAATAATAATAATCCCTAAAACCTCAACCCATCATCCTTACCCGTAGAGAAA
>JBILCC010000086.1:0-6900 GCA_044353355.1 Aquirufa sp. | reverse complement strand
TGGTTTACTAAAGAAGGGGATTTTGTAACAACTGTTAATAGCTTTCATTTTGGCCTACCATCTAAAGAATACTTTGAGGCTATTGAAGATTCAGTAATCTATTATATCAATAAAAAATCTTATTTATATTTAGTTGAATTAAGTACCAATTTTGCCAAATTTTCAATGGATGAGCTTTTGACTAATTTATGTGAATATCAAAATCAATGTGAATTTCTACGAACATTATCAGCTCAAGATCGATTGAGGTACATTGAAACAAAATATCCTTATTTACTAACTAGAGTTAAGCAAAAATACTTGTGCTCATTTCTCAATATAGAAGCAACTTATCTTTCGAAATTGATGAATCCAAAATCAGCGGATAGTGAACAAAAAATCCCAGATTAAAAATCAGGGATTTAAGATACTCCGTGTTCTACAATAGTTTTAATTATTTTATCCATTCAGACAAATCAAAATAATAGTCATCATTCTCTTTAAACCTCTCCCATCGCCGTTTAAATAGCTCAAAATGAACCTTATCGCAAGGTAATCTTAACAAATACTCCTCCTCATTATGAAGCTTTAAATCAAAATAGGCTTCATTTTTACTTGAAAAAAAGGTTAAATTCTGAAAAGCAATATCTCTAATTAAAACGATTTCAAATCGATTTAATTTTAAATCTTGATCGAATGTTTTGATCCTTAAGGCTTTCATTGCGCCTAAATTTATACGTATTTAAATTAGCAAAAATTGGTATTTTACAACATTTAAGGAAAAAACCTAAACTCTTAAAAGCGAAAACTTGCGAGGGATTCCAACTTTGCTCTTTGATTTTTGATGACGCAAAGCGTCAGTTCGGAACAATTTCTATCAACTTTGTGTTACAATTTCATTAAACAAATCAATTGAGTAGCCCCTACACCCATCAACTTTACACTCGCGTAAATGATTTACCTGAAAAATGGGATCATGTTTCAGAATCGTGTATTTTCTTGCAGGCTAAATACCTAGGTGTTTTGGAAAAATCATCTCCTGCTAATATGCAATGTACGTTTGTAGGAGTTTTCGAAAAAGGTGAATTAATCGCTACGGCTTTATTTCAGGAAATAGATTTAGCGTTATTGACTACTTTCGGTGATCGAGATCACTACATATTAACTCGATTAAGAAATTTTCTCTTTCGTCACTTCGCGTCAAAATTACTCCTAGTTGGGAATAATATGTTAAGTGGCCAAAATGCCTACGCCTGCTTACCAGGCAATGATGAAGCAAAGATTTTAGAAACTCTTAAGAATATTTGTAACTCCTGGCCCAAAAGACCGCATCTTACTATTTTCAAAGACTTTACAAAAGACCAAATAGAGCCTTTTAAAATACCTCCATTTTCATCTGATTATCCATTTAGTTCACAACCTAATATGATCTTTGAGATAGATTCAAATTGGAAAAAGGAAGATGATTACGTTTTGGATTTAACCAAAAAATACCGCGATCAATTCAAACGTTGTCGAAAAAAGGGAAATAGTATTCGCAATCAGGAATTAAGTTTAGAAGAGATCATTCTAAATGAAGAAACAATCTATTCCCTCTATCTACATGTGGCTATCAATTCCCCATTTAATACTTTTATTCTCCCATCTAAGCACTTTTCCTTATTCAAAAAACAACTAGGCTCTGACTTTATATTACGAGGCTATTATGAAAATGAGAAGCTTGTAGGTTTTACATCGGTTATTCGCCATGGAAAGGAATTAGAGACCTACTTTTTAGGTTATGATGTGAGCATTCAGCGAGAGAAAATGCTTTATTTGAATATGCTTTATGATATCATAGACTGTGGTATAGCCCAAGGTTTTCACCGAATCATTTTGGGCAGAACAGCACTCGAAATAAAGAGCTCAATTGGGGCAAAACCGGTTGAATTAAATGGATTTATGCGTCATTCCTATACACTAATTCATTCAAACTTACCATGGATTTTCCCCCTGCTTGAACCTAAAGCAAATTGGATTCAACGTAATCCATTTAAAGATTAAATAGCGGAAGAATCAATTAGGCATTCCACATTTGGATGCATCCATAAAAAAGAAGCAGGACAATCCGTTCCAATTTTCTTCTCCATTATACGTTTTACAGCGTCTTGTTTGCCTTTTCCAGTTACTAAGAAAATAATTTTCTTGGATTGCATTATTCCTTCCATTCCGACGCAAAGACCATAAGCTGGCTCAGAACCTTGTGAAAGAGTCGGATCGTGAGCAATAGTTGATTCAGCTAATACTGCCTTGTGGAAATCAGGATTTAATACTTCAGCCGGCTCATTAAAGGCAATGTGCCCATTTTTTCCCAAGCCCAAAATACAAATATCTAGTGGTCCATTTTCCTTAATGAACTTGCCAATACGTCTACACTCCGATTCTACTAATTCAGGTGCCGTATCAAAGGTTATATACCTTTCTTTTGCGATGTCTAAAGGCTTTAATAAGTGTTTCTCTAAATAACTCTCACAAGAATCTGGATGACTCAAGGGAATAATCCCCCACTCATCCATCTTAATTACGCGCATTTTAGAATAAATTGCCTTTTCTTTAGCCATTACCGCATACATGCCCGTAGGACTACCTCCTGTAGCCGCACAAAATAACAATTCAGGATTTTTCTGTACTTCGGTTGCAATTAATTGAGCAGCATTCTCGCTCAAAGCGGCATAATTATCTAAATAGGTAATTTTCATCTTAATCGTTTAAGGCGGCAATATACCAAATAAAAAATAGAACCTTTTTAAGGATCGATGCAAATAATTACGGTCTAATCCTAACCAGAAAATGAGATTATCAGTTAGTTGATAATTCATCGAATAAATTCACTTAGACAATGCCCTATGAGAGTCAAAATGGGGGTTTATTATCTATTATCAGTTTAACAATATTTTACACCCTAAACCCTTTAATAGCTTTTCTGTAGCTTGCCAAAGCCTTATAAAGAATACCTAACCACAATCAGATGAATACTCTTAAATACCTAACCCCTTTTTATACATTTATACTCTTCTGTTTAATTCCGATCTCAAAGCTGAAAGCTGAAGATTGGAGTTATCAGATGGGTATAAATTCAGCAAAATTCCGCTACGTAAGCCCCTCAGGTTTATCCTTAAATTCCTTCCAAGCAGATGCAGGATTACATCTATCTATTCTTCGAAGTGATCGATTAATCAATCCAAGCAAAACAAAGAGTCGATTTCTTAAGAAATTAACTTACCAAATAGGACTTGCCATCAATCAAAACAATGCAGTGGGTGAAACACAAAATATTCCCTTTTCCTACACATCCACTTTTGCAGGAGTCAAACTAGGTATTGGATCAAATACGCATCTAGGCAGGGGATTGAATCTTACTTATAGAGCTCAATTGCAGGCGAACAAATTAATTTTAGGATCTCAAAAAATGGGAAATGAAGTATTTAATCTACAAGGCAACTCTCAATTTGATCGAATTCAATGGCAACTAGGTGGTGAAGTCAAATTATCTAAAGAAATAAATTCGCAAGTCGCAACTTTCATTTTCTTTTCAAGTGCTTGGCAGGTAAATAAGAGCCAATTAGATGGCAGTCAATTTGCTATTAATCCAACCTCATTTGGGTTTGGAATTCAATATTCTATCCTTAAATAGCTATGAAAAAAAGTATACTAATCATCCTATTTATAGGCTATTCCCTTATTTCTTTTGGGCAAAATTCCGGCATTAACTACCAAGCTGTCATTTTAGATCCTAATCCGATCATGATGCCTGGAAATAAGTATACTTCCCCTCCTCTGGGTAATACTAATCTTGAAATAAAATTCAGCCTATTTAGTGGCCAGCACCTTGATTATCAAGAATCACATACGACAAAAACAGATGCGTATGGACTAGTGAATTTGATTATTGGGAAAGGTCAGAAAATAAGTGCGAATACATTTGATGAAATGCGCTGGACGGATACACTCAAAACACTTCAAGTGGAGTTGAAATTCCCTTCTTCAGCTAATTTTATTGAAATTAGTCGATCTAGCCTTCAATATAGTCCTTACGCACTTTATGCTAAATCAGTAGATTATTTAAATGTAAAAGGGACTCCTACTAAATTATCCTACTTCCAAAATGATGTCGGACTTTTAAATCAAGCTGATTTAACAACCTTACGACTTGAAATTAAAAATCAAATCGATCAAATCATTTTAAATGATGTCCCTTTGGCATCAGAAATTTTACCTGGAAAAATCAAACTTTCAGGTGATTTGGGCGGCTTAGCTATTGCACCTTTGATTAAGGAAAATGCGATCACTCAGGAGAAAATTTTAAATGGCGCAGTACACAGTTCTAAGCTAAAAGATTCTAGTGTAGTAGATCAAAAAATAGCCTTTGGCATTAATCCTGCTAAAGTAGGTCTTGATTTAGTCAACAATACGTCTGACCTAAATAAACCAATTAGCTCAGCCACTCAAACTGCTCTTGATTTAAAGCCATCTATTAGTGAACTGGCAACAAAAGCTAATACAACAGACTTGAACTTAAAAGCACCTATTGCCTCTCCGATTTTTACGGGTACCGTAACTGGAATCACAGCAACTATGGTAGGGCTAGCGAACGTAAATAATACCTCAGATGTTGAGAAGCCAATCAGTACTAGCATGCAATCGGCACTTGACTTAAAAGGAAACATCAAAAAAGTCAATGGAGTTTCACCAGATATGAATGGCAATGTAGCTATTTCGTTAAGCAAAAATTATACCGGATTATATAATGGTGGGGGTTTTATTACCAGTGCTCCACCAGTGGATGGGGATGTATTTATCGTTTCTACCGATCCAGATGGCGCTAATAATGGAAGAACCTTCATCTACCTAAACCCTGCATGGAATGAAATAACCAATAATATTGGATCCACGGATGCCAGATATGTTCAATTAGCTGGAAGTACTCTTCAAGGTGATTTAATCATTCCTTCAGGTAAAAAAATTACACTTAGTGATTTACCCACTTCTTCCTTAGATGCGGTTAATAAAGACTATGTAGATGCTTCGAAAACGCTTGATGCTACTGCCTTAATCAACGGAAAAATAAAACTAGCTGGAGATCTAACAGGGACAGCAGATAGTCCAGAAATTGCAAATGGCGTCATTACTGACTCTAAAATTGCTCTTGGAATAAATGCGAGTAAGGTAGGTTTAGGCAATGCAGATAATACATCCGATTTAGCAAAACCAATTAGTACAAATACACAAACGGCCTTAGATTTAAAAGCTAGTATTTCGTCTGTAAATCTGAAAGCAAATACAAGTGATCTAGCACTAAAGGCTGACATTATAGAATTGAATCTAAAAGCCCCCCTCGCTTCTCCTACTTTTACCGGTAATGTATCAGGAATAAGCGCATCTATGGTAGGGTTATCTAATGTGGACAACACCTCTGATCTTGAAAAAGTAATCAGCACTGCAACTCAGACCTCGCTTGATCTAAAAGCATCTAAACTTGATTTAGACCTCAAAGCTAATACAAGTGATTTGGCCTTAAAAGCAGACCTAACAACCGTAAATCTAAAGGCCCCCATTGCTTCACCAACTTTTACAGGAATCGTTAGTGGAATTACAGCATCTATGGTGGGACTTAGCAATGTGGATAATACCTCTGATCTTAATAAATCTATCAGTTCTGCTAATCAAGCCGCTTTAGATTTAAAAGCCAATAGCTCAGATTTAAATCTAAAAGCGTCCATTGATTCTCCCACATTTACAGGGATTGTAAGTGGTATAAATGCATCGATGGTAGGATTAACTAATGTAGATAATACGTCAGATTTAAATAAAGGAATCAGCCTTGCTACCCAAACTGCCCTAGATCTAAAAGGTACAGTTAAAAAAGTAAATGGGGTTTCTCCAAATGCGAATGGAGAAATTGCTATCTCTTTAGGACGAAATTATACAGGTGTCTATAATGGTGGTTTATTTACAATCTCTGGCACACCAGTAGAAGGAGACATTTTTATTGTTTCAGCCGACCCTACCAGCTCTAATAATGGAAGGACTTTCATCTATGTAAGTACAGTTTGGAATGAAATAACAAACAATATAGGAACGACAGATGCTCGCTATGTGCAATTAGCTGGAAGTAGTTTGCAAGGAAATTTACAATTCCCTACAGGCAAGAAAATCACACTAACCGACCTACCAAATCAACCCACCGATGCAGCAAATATGGCCTATGTTGATGCTACAAAAACACTGGATGCTACCAACTCATTGAATGGAAAAATAAGATTAGCTGGCGATTTAACAGGTACTGCAGATAGCCCCACTATAGCTTTAGGTGCCGTAACTGATGCAAAAATAGCCTCTGGAATCAACCCTACTAAGGTTGGTTTGGGAAATGTAAACAATACAACTGATGCATTGAAACCAATTAGCAATGCTACTCAAGCTGCTTTAGACGTAAAAGCGAGCAATGCATCTTTGGCATTAAAAGCTCCTATAGATGCTCCTTCATTTACAGGTATCGTTTCTGGAATTACTAAATCAATGATAGGTCTTGCAATCGTAGATAACACAACAGATTTGCTAAAGCCTATCAGCAATGCTACCCAAACAGCTCTAGATTTAAAGGCATCCAATGTAGCGCTCGCGCTAAAAGCAAATACTACAGACCTTAACTTAAAAGCAGATATTACGGAATTAAATCTAAAGGCTCCCATTGCCTCTCCTACATTCACAGGGACAGTTGCTGGTATTACAAAAAATATGATTGGGCTAGCAAACGTAGATAACACAACGGATTTACTAAAGCCTATTAGTACAGCGTCACAAACTGCATTAAATTTAAAAGCCAGTTTAACTGGTATAGAGACACTAACAAATAAAACGTTATCTGCACCTAACTTCACT
>JBILCC010000085.1:0-6926 GCA_044353355.1 Aquirufa sp. | reverse complement strand
CCGTTGTTCCTGCAATCGCATTATCTACTGTAGTTGTAGTAATTGAACCAATTGTTCCATTTTTGATTGCCCCTGATCTCAGGTTCGGAATATTCGTTTCTTTAGCATCAGGACATCCATCGCCATCCGAATCTAAATCCAGATGATTGAAAATTCCATCATTATCTGTATCACAAGTAAATGAACTAGTACTTGAATAAGCGTCATAAAAAGCGGTGGCTATTTTACCTACATTTGAGGCATACCAAGGGGTGGTCTGTGTAACTGAACCATCTACAAACCAAGAAACGAATCGATTTTTATCTGTGGTACCTGGTAATTGTTTTAATCCTACTACTGTCTCTGTTGCATTCGCAGAAGAACTAAATAAAATATCTGAACTAGCAACCCCTAACATAGGATAATAAATACCCCCTAATAATGAATTTGTTGTGAATTGATTGGCATAATTAGTAGAGGTATTCTTTAAATAAATATCATTCGTACTTGTAGTCTTAGTTGTAGATAGTGTATATGAAGTACCAAATACAGTATTTAATAAATTAACTAAGCTATTTTGATTTGCAACAACGCAACAGTTGTCTGACTCTATTACAAATGCCTTACTTGTTTTATTTTGTATAGCTGCTTGTAACGCAGTCCAATGGTTTGCATGTATAGTATTGAATGCTGCCCCACCAAAAACAACCATATCATAGCCATCATAAAAACCGGCAGGAACCGTCGCCGTTTCAATAATATTGGACTCCACAATACTTGCTCCAGCTATTTTGTAATTATCAAATTCTGCAAATAAATTTGCACGCATTCCCAAATAATTTTCTGCAGAACCTGCAAATAATATTTTACGCGGACGCATATCGCATTCAATCCTGTCTAAGATTCCATCATTATCATCATCGATATCATTTAAATCTGATACTCCATCCCCATCGGTATCCAGACAAGCATTAAATGATGCATTAACCGCATATGCATAAGAATAAGTCCCCTTATAAATACCAGACTCCCCTGTTGTTTCTACGCTATTTGCAAACCCATTCCTGCCATAATCACCGGGTACAATTCCATTATTATTTGATGAAAGCACCCCCGCTTCTACCGCATCGTAACAACCATCCCCATCAGAGTCTACATCCAAATGATTCAATAACCCATCATTATCTGTATCTAAATTTGGAGAACAATAAATGTCCTTTATTTCTATTAAAAATATATCGTCAACTCCAAAGTCTGCAGAGTTTGGAGCACCTGTGACTTCAAAAAGGCTAATGGCCATTGTGGTCCTATTCCCAGAATTGACCGTAGCTTGTTTTGAAACCCAATTACCCGTTGTACCATAGTTTTCTGTAGAATTGACTCCATTAATACTATAACCTATAGCGGCAGGATTTCCATTTCTGATTGAAAAACCTAATTTATAATTCGTATTGGGTTTAACAGCTACCGTTTGACTCCAAAAAGCAGTAAATGGGGCCTCGCAGTCTGCATTAATTTGCATGGCATTTCCTTCAGATAATGACCCTGAACTAGAAACCCAGCCTGAAGGCGAAACAATATAAGCTCCGCAAGATCCAATATTGCCTTTTGTATAGGTTGTAGTAAATCCTGTATCCCCCAAATCAAAGCCCCCATTATACACAAGGTTAGATTGTTTGATTGTAGGATCATTAAAAATTTGGAAATCGTTTGTTAAAACTACACAACCACTTCCCTCTACTGTATCTAGTATACCATCATTATCATCATCTATGTCCATTAAATCAACTACACCATCTCCATCTGTATCTGTTCCTGTACAAATGTTTGCGGCACTAGACAATGCAAAATTATTATAGCTTGATAGGAAATTTATAACGCCACTTTCAGCAACTGTTTCAATCCCGTCGGCTAATCCATTTGCGCCATACGAATTTGCAAGGCCAGCAATTGCGCCAGCTGTACTCGTTGTCGTTGTTACAACACCAACATTAGCCCCATTTTTAACATCACCATTACGTACGGGTCCAGGAACGCCTGATTCTTTCGTATCAGGACATCCATCTCCATCAGAATCTAGATCTAAATGATTAGGCAGACCATCGTTATCGGTATCACAAACTTCATATAAAGCATCTGAAGAAACAGACACGTTTACATTCTGCATGGGTGATGCAACGCCCGTATTTTGAAATTGTAAATCCTGGCTTGTGCCAGAAGCGGTAAAGGTGATATAACGCGTTTCCCAGCCGCAACCTAAACTAGGTCTATATTGATCTATGACGGTCGCGCCTAATTTAACCGTTATTTGTCCTAATGCAGCAGTAGCAGCAAATTTGGCATAATATACCTTGAGCATATAGGTCTTGCCAACCACTAAATTATTGAGAGTGGTTTTAAATGCTTCTTGTGTATTAGAATAAAAGCTAACCCATGAAGTATGCCCATTAGGTGCAGCAGGCGCAACTCCTGAGCAACCACCAATCCAACCACCGTAAATGGATGACGCAGTCGTGGCAATGTCAGGAGATGAATTCGTTATTGTCCAGCCTGTAGGAACAGTATATTCTCTAACACCTGTAATCGTATTTGTAGCAGGCAAAGCAATGCTTGACTTGCAATATTCATCCGTATCTGGAATTCCATCATTATCATCATCAATATCAACGGAGTTAATAATCCCATCTCCATCGAAGTCATCTCCGGCAGCAGTTCCACCTACGGTCTGCCCAAAAGCAAACACAGAAACCAGCTGAAATAGAACAATTAGAACAAAGCGAATCGGTAAACGTAATTTCATATATTAGTCTGCCAAAGTGGAAAAAACACAACTAGGCAAACAAATAAAATCAATCAAGGTGGGGGGATTTGTCAAAAAAAGTGTCTTTGACAGAATTTGGACGAATATTCTACCCTATTCTAGAGTTGAAATACTCCTTTGGAGTGCATCCTTTGGCCTTCTTGAAGGCGGTGTAAAAGCTTTGGCGAGAACCGAAACCGGACGCTTCTGCGATCGTTTCGATGGATGCTTTAGTCAAATAATCAGGGTCGCTCAGCTTCTCCTCGATGTACGCAATCCGGTAATTGTTCAAATAATCACGGAAAGAAATCCCGTGTGTACGTTTAATCGCCAGCCCTATCAAGCGGTGCGGATGACCTGTCAGAGAGCCCAACAATTCAGCGGTCAATTGTGAATTTAGAAAGACCTCTTTGGTTTTAAAATACTCGTCCACTTTTGAAGCTAAGGCTGTTAATCGAGCTTCTTCCTCCACGGTCAGTGGAACTTCTTCCTTTTCCATACCTCGTAAACTATTAGCAAGGATTTTAACATCAAGTAGCTTGGGATTTATAGCAAGGTAAAACAGATGAAAAACGAACTCTGAAATTAAGAGATAATCTGTAGTGATGAAAGACGATTTCCCATTGTCTGTATAGATAAACGTGTGCCAAATATAAAAAAAGGTACAAATACGAAAGACCAGAATCCCCATTATCCAGAAATGGAAAATACCCTTTTGAAATAAAATTTTATTTTTCTTATCGCGTCTAAAGCGCAGATAATAATACACCATCGCCCCATAGAAAATCAAATACAAAACTAGTTTCACATAAATGTGTATAATTGGGTCAAACCACATAAAGCGAGGACTATAAGCGAAAAAATCTCCTTGCGCTAGCATCCATTTAATCTCTTGAATTTTTATCGCTTTCGAACTTAGATAAAAAGGCAAATTCTCTACGGTCTGTAAAACAAATGGAATGAAAAACAGACAGTGTGACTTCTTGAACTTTTCCCTAGGATTAAGCAAATACCACAAGAACAGAAAATTCAAGGGCGGCAAGGTGTAAAATAGAGGTGCAAGTGTTCTAAAAAAGTAGGGCGTTTCAATAATATTTTCCGGCATAAGAAAATACGCCGCCACCACTAAATAAGCCAAAGTTAAAAATTGAACGGCTAGGATTTTAGCGACTACCAGATTCCCTTTTCTGAACAAAAAATTCAGACCAAAGAGCAAGCAAAGCGAGCTCACTAGAGAGAATAGGTACAAAGATCCGACGTTTGACATTTAGAACAGTTGAATGATAAGCTAAATAACAAAAGTTGGACAAGCGCACTTGTAACAGATTCTGTTATTTACAAAAGTTAGACAAAAATTATGCTGCGTCTTTCTGAGCAAAAAAAGCGGCCGGAGTCGTGTTATGAAGCTTATTTATAGCATTATGAAGCCCTTGCCTAGACCCAAAACCCGCTTGCTCAGCCATCAGGTCCTGAGACATCGCGCGCCACGATTCATGTGTCTTTCGCTGCTCCACGATATAATTGATCCGCCAGGAATTGACAAAATCTGGATAGTTTAACTCATAGATAAATTGTGTCGTTCGAGATAATTTCCTCGCTGAAATACCTATCATTTTAGCCGTTGCTTCTAAGCTGGCATCGCCCTGTAAAAAGGGTTTCTGAGTCAAAAAATATTCTTCTAATCGCAGTGCAGACGACTCGTACATTTTCTGTTTCTCCGCATCCTCATCTGCCTCTGCATTCCTCTGCTCTGGCTGCAAACGATCTACAAGTCCTTGAAAAGTCATCGCATCTAACAAGGCGGGGCGATATAATACAACTCCTAAATTCAAGAATGCGGCTAAATGCATTAAGAGGTCTGAATAAGAGAATTGCAAATTATTAAAACCAATAATTCCTAGCACATACGCAATAATGAATACAATCGAAAGTAGACTTAAGATGGTATAGGCCAGCATCCAGTTGATGACAAAGCTTCGCTTGTAGCTATTTTTACGGATGAAATGGAGGACCAGGAGGAATGACGCAATGGCATAAATCGTAGATCCGCTAACCTTCAAAAAGGACAAGATTCTAGGTGGAAAATAAGTCGCCATACCCGGATAATTAACTAAGGATTTGTATTTCATCACGAGTTCAATCTCGCTTAGCTTATTTGCTACCGGGCCAAAATAAAACGGCAATAACTCTATCAGATGCAAGGCAAAAGGAAGAAATAATAAGCAATGCCAAATCTTACATTTTTGGGCAGGATACAACATAAAATACACAAACAAGAAAGCAACGGGAGGCGCTAAGAAATGAATAGGAGAACCTACCATATACAAATGGGGGTACTCTTGTAGGCGACCTCCTGTAGCGAAATACGCTAAAATAATACGAGCGCAAAAGACCAAGAAAAACAACCCTAAAAACTTCGAAGCCAGCATACCCTTCTTCGAAATCAGATGCAGGCCGAACAGACCCACTAACGTGGAGATCACAAAATTATAGAACAGTTCGACGATGGTAAGCAAAGTGGTGTTTTGTTATCAAGCGAAATATAGTTTGAATTTTGACATGAAAAGTTGTGATTTTACAACTTATTCAAATTTAAAGTCGTCTCCATTTTTAAAGCCCACTCTGTTTTGCCACTCATGGCAAATCGGTATATTTGCCCCCATGAACAGATTCTTTGCCCTTTTACTTTTTATCCCGCTTTTTACCCAAGCGCAGTTTAAAATCACTGTTTCCCGCTCTCAGAGCCCTGTTTACTTTCGTGGAGCCTTGTTTGATGAAAAGAATTATTTGGCCAAAGACACCGTGCGCGGCACGCTTTTAACATCGAAAACTCCCATCAAAGGCGGCATTTACTATTTACAATTCGCCCCCTCCAAGGAACGCATCTACTTCAATATTGAGAACAACGATAAATTCGCTTTAACCTTTTCCGGCCCGGCCTATTTAGCCTCGGCACACTCCTCAGACCCAAAAAACGAAGTCTTTTTAAACTACCAAAGACTCGAAAAATCCTTCTCCGTCATCGACTCCCTATACCAGGTAGAAATTGCCCGTGGCCGCAAGTTCAAGTTCGCTGAGAAAGCTGCCTTTTTCCAGTCCAAAACGACTGCCTTAGTTGCCTTCCGCAAGAAAGCACTTTTGTCACTACCCCCCTCTTCTACGCTTGCGCTCTATTTCAAATCGTTGAATACATTAGATGAATCCATTCCTAGTCGTACGGATTACGCGGCTCGTATGCAATTTTTCGCGAAGATTCCGTTCAGCGATGGCAAGTTATTGTTCACCCCCGTTTTCCGTTCTTTGCTAGTAGAATACCTATCTTATTATCCTTTGCAGGCTGATTCGATCCGTGTAGGTGTAGAGAAAGTAATGTCCAAAATCGACTGCGGCGCCAAATCCTATCCCTTCGTTTTCGACTATTTCTCCAGCGTGATGAAGAACCGAAACATCATGGGCAACACGGAAGGCTATGCCTGGTTTTTAACCAAATATGGGGTAGGGAATGTGTGCGGCGCGTTTACCGCCGCTCAGAAAAAAGCCTTTAAAGAAGAAGCCGATAAATTGAGCGCCTTGAAATCGAACGCAGTCGCCGCAAACATCGTGCTAAAAGACACCGTCGGCGGCACCCAAGACCTCCACAAATTCGCATCAGAGAACGACTACACCCTCTTAATGTTCTACGCACCCACCTGTGATCATTGCCAAAAAGAGGTCCCCGAAATCGACTCCACCGCCTCCGTCATCTCCCGCATCATGAACCTAAAAATAGGTCGCTTCGCGGTCTGCAACGAACCCGGCGTATCCCGCACGGTTTGGCTCGATTTCATCACGAAGTATCGCGTAAACACAAACGTCCTTCACGTCGACTTACCTGCTAATTCCCCCTTGCGCAGCACCTACGACGCCTTCTCGAATCCCACCTTTTATCTTTTGAACCGCAAGGGCGAAATCGTGGCTAAAAAAATCAGCCCCACCACCCTCCGAAAATACTTCGCCGGGCTACAAGCCGCACGACCTAATGTGCCCTAGTTGGCGTTAAAAGCACTTTTGTGTAATATTATCCTCGAGGTACTCAGGGGACTTTTCAGGTATTGACACTTTCTGTCAATACTCTCCTTTCGATTATCAATAACCTGATAGGTTTAGG
>JBILCC010000084.1:0-6957 GCA_044353355.1 Aquirufa sp. | reverse complement strand
AATTCAAATCCGTTACCCATCAATTCCCCATGTTATCGTTAGGCAATACCTACAACGAAACGGATTTACGGGATTTTGATGAGCGGGTTAATAAAGGGTTAGAAGGAGAAAAATTCGAATACGTATGTGAGTTGAAATTTGATGGGGTAGCCTTGTCCTTTTGGTATACCAATGGTGTCTTACAAAAAGGGGTAACTCGCGGGGACGGAACCAGAGGAGATGATATTACCGCAAACGTTAAGACCATCAAAAGTTTACCAAAACGTGTCAATTCGACCGTTTTACCTTCTACCTATGAAATCAGGGGAGAAGGTTATATGCCTATAACTTCGTTCGATCGAATTAATGCAGAGAAGATTGTAAAGGGTGATCAACCGTTAGCCAATCCAAGAAACGCAGCTTCAGGCACCTTTAAAATGCAGGATTCAGCGGAGGTAGCTCGCAGAGAAATGGACTGCTTTATTTATTCCTATTTAGGGAATGAGAATCCTTTCAACAGCCATTCGGAAGCATTAGAACATTTAAAATCGATTGGATTTAGTGTTTCACCCACATACCGTGTTTGTTCTTCAATCGATGAAGTATTAACCTATATCGAGGATTGGGCGGAGAAAAGAAATGATTTACCCTTGAATACGGATGGCATTGTGATCAAAGTCAATGATTTTGGACAACAAGAACGATTAGGTTTTACGGCCAAATCCCCTCGATGGGCCATTGCCTTCAAATACCCGTCTGAAATTGCACGAACTCGTATTAACTCCGTTTCATACCAAGTAGGACGAACAGGAAACGTAACGCCGGTAGCCAATCTGGAACCTGTTTACTTAGCGGGAACCGTCATTAAACGTGCCTCCATTCACAATGCAAATGAAATGGAACGTCTCGATTTAAGAGAAGGAGATATTGTTTTCATTGAAAAGGGGGGAGAAATTATTCCAAAAATCACAGGCGTAGATACCTCCGCTCGAAAAAATGGTGACGCTTTTGTATTCCCACATCTATGCCCATCGTGTTCCACTGAATTAATTCGTCTAGAAGGAGAAGCCAATCATTATTGTCCCAACGACACCGGCTGTCCTCCTCAAATAAAAGGGAAAATCGAGCATTTTATTGCACGTAAAGCCTTGAACATTGAAAACCTAGGAACAGAAACGGTGGATTTATTATTTGAAAAAGGGATCGTTCAAAACATAGCCGATTTGTATGATTTAAACGCAGAGAAATTCATCGGCTTAGAAGGGTTTCAGTCTAAATCGATTCAAAACATACTTTCCAGTATTGAAAAATCAAAGCAAATCCCATTTCGACAAGTATTATTTGGATTAGGTATAAGACATGTAGGTGCAACCATTGCGGAGAAACTAGTCTTGCATTTTCATTCCTTAGAGAATTTGATTCAGGCTAGCCTAGAAGACTTAATTGCAGTTCCTGAGATAGGGGAGCGCATTGCACTAAGTGTACTAGAATACTTTGCGACTTCTGAAAATATAGCCATTATAGAACGCCTGAAAAGTGCGGGTGTTCAGTTTGTAGAAGAAATAAGAGAAATAGTTTTAGAAACAACGGCCTTAGAAGGTAAAACTTTTGTAATTTCGGGTGTATTTACACATTTCGAACGAGATGAATTAAAAGCAAAAATTATGGCTAACGGCGGGAAGGTCGTTTCCAGTATTTCTGCTAAATTAGATTATTTAGTTGCTGGCGAAAATATGGGGCCTGCGAAACTAGAAAAAGCCAATTCATTATCCATACCCATTATATCGGAAGACGAGTTTTTAGCCCTCCTCTCTTAATTATGCAATTATTACCTAAATTTCATGGCGTTGCGCCAGCCCTAGTGACTCCTATGAACGAGGATCGTTCCATTAATTGGGATGGCTTAGAGAAATTAATTCAACACGTTACTACTGGAGGAGTTGATTATTTAGTTGTTCAAGGAACTACAGGAGAGTCAGCAACAACAACCTCCGATGAAAAGAAAAAGATAGTTTCTACTATTCAAGAAGCTAATACAAAAAATCTACCCATTGTTTATGGCTTAGGTGGTAATAATACAGAAGCATTAATTAATCAAATCAAACAAACCTCTTTTGATGGTATTGATGCAATTTTATCTGTTTGTCCTTATTATAATAAGCCAAGTGCGAGAGGTGTAATTGCTCATTATGAAGCAATTGCAGATGCTTGCCCAGTGCCTGTCATTATGTATAATATACCAGGGAGAACAGGTATTAATATGTCAGCTGAAACTGTCTTAAAACTCTCTGAACATAAAAATATTATCGGAATTAAAGAGGCCTCCTGTATTATCGAACAATGTATGGAGATTGTCTACCACAAATCAGACGACTTTTTATTAATCTCTGGAGATGACGTTCAGGCTGTACCTATTATCTCTATTGGTGGAGTAGGTGTTATGTCGGTGATTGCGAATGCATTTCCGCAACAATTTACCACAATGATTCACCATGCTTTAGCTGGTGATTATCATTCAGCACAAAAAGAATTGGGAAAATTTCTTACCATCGATCCGTATTTATATGAAGAAGGAAATCCGGTGGGGGTAAAGAAATTATTAGAAAATCAAGGATTGTTTGGAGCACAAGTTAGAATGCCACTAGCAAGTGCATCAACTGAGTTAGGTCAGAAACTTGCTAAAATTAGCCAGCAAGAAGGTTTAAATAAATAATATACTATGTTTGTACACGTTGTAAATTTTTGGTTAAAAAAAGGTTTAAGTAAGGAGGATATCGCTTTATTTGAGGCTGGGGTTCAATCGTTAGCCGATATTGAAACTGTTGATGTTTTCAGTGTAGGGAAACCCGCTAATACAGATCGTCCGGTTATTGATCGATCGTATGATTATTGTTTGTTAACCACATTTGAGGAGGAAAAGGGGCATGATTATTATCAAACTGCACCCATTCACTTAGAATTCATTAAAAATTGTGCCCACCTTTGGGATAAAGTATTAATCTATGATTCAGAAAGCATGTAAGCTTCTTCTTGTATTTGCTGTAGTTGGATGTTCTAAACATGTTAAGCCGACTTCGTATTATTCGAATGATTTTAAAAATGGTGGAGTCGAACGCCATGATGGATTGGGTTTTGAAATACCTGTTAAGTACGATATCGATGTAGTCTATTTCAATGAAACTCCAAAGCAAAGCTATGAAGACATTGAAACGATCAAAATGTCAGGAGAAGTTCCTTTAGAGGACAATCAAACTCAAAATGGCAAAATGCTTTATCGAGGTAACCACCAAGATAAAAAGCAAGAGATATTACGTCAAATGGTCGAAAAGGCCATGGAATTAGGTGCCACGGCATTAATTGACGTTAAATATTCTGTATACAGCACGCAGACAGCTAATGGATTTACCTTTACTGGAAAAGCGGTTCGTTACGTGTTGAAATAAAACGGTAAGCTTCTAAATTAGAAATTAATACGGGACCTCTAGATCCTGTAAATCTAATTTGGAAGCTTTTTAAGTTACGCTCCTTAAATGTGATCATTCGCTTGTGTCCAATTGTACCAGTCTTGATCACTTCCTTTCTCCCTGCATCATCTACTAATTCTACTTCAAAGCTGCTTACTCGCTGGCCTAAGGCAATAGGTTCTTGTAGCATGATGGTATTTATGCTTAAAGGGGTTTTCAATTCAACCCGAATTTTATTCTTTTTTGGAGATGCCAACCAAAAAGTTGAATTCTTGCCATCGAATAAGGGATCATTTGCATTTTTCTTTAAAAGATTAATAAGTGACTTTGCCCGAATTGCTGCAAATCCCATCAAAGAAGCCGAATCATTCTCATGAATCAATCCACGTGTATCAACTGGAATATTCAACAAAAGATTTGCGTTGCGACCTACAGAGGCTGCATAGATCTTCAATAAAGAATCGGGACTCTTAACTTTATCGTCTTGATCCGGATGGTAGTACCAACCTGGACGAATAGATACATCTACTTCAGGAGAAACCCAATGGGTTCCGTTTTCTTGACCATTTCTATAATTGTCAAAATCAGGACATCCAGGATAGATTTTATCGCGTAAAATGGGACTCCACATCGTATCATATGCGTATCCACGCTCATTTCCTACCCAACGAATATCTGGTCCTGCATCAGAAAATTGCACCGCATTCGGTTGGTATTTATTCACCATTGAATGAAATAAATTCCAATCATATACTTGTTTCTTGCCATTCGGGCCTTCACCATTCGCTCCATCGTACCAAAACTCAAAAATAGGACCATAATTAGTTAATAACTCTTCCTGCATTTTGGCATACACCTGGTTATAATCATCCGTTCCATAGGCTGGATGAAAACGATCCCAAGGAGATAAATAGATTCCGAGTTTTAAACCGTATTTCCTACAGGCTTCAGATAAATCTTTAACAACATCACCTTTTCCATTCTTCCATGGAGACTTAGCCACAGAGTGTGTGGTATATTTAGATGGATATAGCGCAAATCCATCATGGTGCTTCGCCGTCAAAATTAAACCTTTCATACCTGCTTTCTTAGCTATTCGAGCCCATTGATTACAATCTAAAGCACTCGGATTAAATGAAGAAGGACTTTCTTTGCCTTCACCCCATTCCACATTCGTAAATGTGTTCATATTAAAGTGAATGAAACCATAATACTCTAAATCCGACCAAGCTAATTGCTTAGCAGAAGGAATAGGATAGACGGGAGCTATCTTTTGAGAAAATAGCGAAAAACTTAATAGGGCGAAAAATAGCGTGAATCTTTTCATTAGAATTCTGAATAAAGGAAGCAGTTTTCAAAAATTGTTTGACCTTGATTAGGAATAGCCCGGAACAAAGGATTAAAGCCAAACCAAATAATTTTACCCCTATCCAACTCTTTAACTCCTAATAACAAGGAATTGGCTAATTGGGATTTCTTATTTGATCCTACAAATCCCATAATAGTAGGCTTTGATGGGGTCTTAAGTACAGGCGTAAAATCTTTAGGCAGCTTAATAAAATCTGATACCTGATTTATAATATACATAGAAGTTTCATTGATTCTAAAAACCAAGGGATGGGTCTTCTCTACTTCCACTTGTAACATATTCCCAGAAGTGGTATTAGACAACTCAGCTCTTTCACGCATGGCATAAGTAGACGTATGTTTTGTGGTATCTTCTTTAGTTATTAAATCTTTATCCTCCATTATTTTACGAGCACCCTCCATTAGTATCAACTTTCCCCCTTTTTTCACCCAATCCATTAATAGAATCGAATTATTATTTGATAGGGCACTATGCCTTCCATCAGGGAAAATAAGATGGGTGTAATTAAACAAATTTGACCTGAATAATTGATTTGATGGAACAAAGGATGGTTTAAATCCGTACTTCTGCGTTAAAAAATAAGCGATTTCACCTTGTTGATTAACATCATTAGCTGGATCTACTATGACAGCAATTTTAGGAATAAAAACAGATTTGTAATGAGTTGAACCGAGATCATAATTATCTGTTGATTTGAACGTGTTTAAGCTACTAAGTCGAATAGATCTATTAGTTGCAAACTTTATCAATTCAGCCCTTTGAATATCAGTTAATTTTGAACTAGTGATCGTAACCATTCCTGACTTATTTAACGCATCATTATAGGTCACTAGTGCGCCCATATCGATGGCATATTTAATTAATTCCTGACTTGATTTGTATTCATCTATTGGGAATTGAAAAACTAATTGGTTTTCAATTGGAGGAGCTGGCTTACCATCCTGTAAATTCTTAGGTGGACCAAAAACATTTTCATTTAGTCCAAATGCTTTAAGTCCATTTAATTGAAACAAGTTCCACGCCGTAATATCATACGTTAGAGAGTCCTCCAAAGCAATAGTAGGATCCAATAAAGCCTGAATTAAAGGTGCCGATGGTTGTTTTGCGGAAATTAGTAATCCATGCTTATTTAAAGGCAAATTCACCTGCTTCATAGACATATACTCATAGGCAGGAACACTTTTAACTACATCAGTATAAGAGAAAGATATATTATTCTTTAACAGCAATTGTTTAAATTCTAGACCTTTCACCAATTCTTCTTCAGGAACAAAATAGTAAGCATATTTATTCGTAGGATTAGATCTGGACTTATCATGGACACTATAAAAGGAAGCTTTTAAACTCTCTGCATTAGTAAGAGACCATTCCACTAAGTTTAAAGCCAAAGCTGTATGATGCTTCACTCGATCAACCAGAGAGATCGTATCACCATCACTCTTAGCTGAAATTAATCCACCTCTAATTCCACCTTGCTCTAATGTCATGCCTAAAGCACCATTTAAAACAGGGTAGGTGTCTCCATAACCAGGATATAATAAATCGTATACTTCAGAAGTAAAATAAGGCCATTTCTTTTCATCAAAAAGCTTCGAGAAAGATTTTCCTACACTTTCCTGCAAATCCTTAGTCGACTGCGAAATAAAATTCAAATAGGGCTTAGCTGCTGGCGGGAAATAATAGGAGTGCTGGAAACTTTGTTCATGAAAATCCGCATGCATCATGGGCATCCAAGAACGATAAAACTTCAAACGTTGCTGAGTTTCTTTTTGTGTCTGCCAAACCCAATCGCGGTTTAAGTCAAATGAAAAAAGGTTATAACGACCAGAAGTAATCCCTTCGTAATGCTCTTGATCATTAGGATCCGAATTACCTCCAGAAATGAAATTTCTACGATTGTATTGCGTAACATAGGCATCCCGTCCATCTGGATTTATACAAGGATCAATCAAAATGACATAAGAAATTGATTTATTGGATTTAGAAATCAAAGTGTACAATGTATTTAAAGCTGCCTCGCTACCAGCCGCTTCATTACCATGCACATTAAATGATAAATTAATGATAACAGGTAGAGAAGGATTAACCTTTTCGCCCTGAATTCGTTTTTGATGATTTTGTTGAACCTGTTCTAAACTAACTCCA
>JBILCC010000182.1:0-3125 GCA_044353355.1 Aquirufa sp. | reverse complement strand
AATATGGAAAGATAATAATAGGTCAATGCCTTTTTATTTTTTCCCAATTAAGATTTTAAAAAAATTAAAGCAATATTTTATTTAAATGAAAAAAGCATTAATAACGGGAATTACAGGTCAGGACGGGTCCTATTTAGCTGAATTATTATTAGAAAAAGGATACATAGTTCATGGTGTAAAACGCCGTGCTTCGTCATTTAATACACAACGTATTGATCATATTTATCAAGACCAACATGAATCTCACGTAAATTTTAAATTGCATTATGGCGATTTAACGGATTCGACTAATATTATTAGAATTATTCAAGAGGTTCAGCCGGATGAGATTTACAATTTGGGGGCAATGAGTCATGTTAAGGTTTCGTTCGATTCTCCTGAATATGTTGCGAATGTGGATGGAATAGGTACCTTAAGAATTTTAGAGGCTGTTCGTATTTTGGGTTTAGAAAAAAAGACTCGAATTTATCAGGCTTCAACTTCCGAATTGTATGGTGGGTTAGCTGAAAATAAAAATAAAAATGGATTATATGATGAAAAATCTCCTTTTTATCCACGATCACCCTATGGTGTAGCTAAGATTTATGGATTTTGGATTACTAAAAATTATAGAGAAGCATATAATTTATTTGCATGTAATGGGATTCTATTTAATCATGAATCCCCACGAAGAGGTGAAACTTTTGTTACTCGAAAAATTACAATGGCAACCGCGGCCATCGCTCTAGGACAACAAGACTGTTTATATTTAGGTAATCTAGATGCCCAACGCGATTGGGGACATGCAAAAGATTATGTTGAGGCAATGTGGCGAATCTTGCAGCAGGATGAACCTGAAGATTATGTAATTGCTATGGGCGAAACTACCTATGTTAGGGATTTTGTTAAAATGTCATTTGCTGAACTTGGTATTTTAATTCAATTTAAAGGGAAAGGAGTTGAAGAGAAAGGCTATGTTGTTTCTTGTAATAATCCTGAATATAAATTAGAGTTAGGAAAACTAGTTGTATCTGTTGACCCAAGTTATTTCAGACCAACAGAAGTTGATTTATTAATAGGCGACCCTACCAAATCCAAAACAAAATTGGGCTGGGTTCCCAAATACAATTTGGCTAGTATGGTTAAAGAAATGGTACAATCCGATATCAATCGGATTCGTAAAATTCAAATTTTAAAAGCTGCGGGTTATTAATGTTTAATCGTTTATTCGCCCTTATCGTACTCTTTATATTGTCACCAATCTTTGTAGCCGTGACTTTGGCTATATTCATAGAAGACAGATCGCCTATATTCTTCAAACAAAAGCGAGTAGGGGTAAATTATACGTTCTTCCATATCTACAAGTTCAGAAGCATGAAGAAGAATACGCCGAATGTCGCGACGCATTTATTGGAAAATCCCGCCTCTTATTTGTTGCGAATAGGAGGTTTGATACGGAGATTGAGTTTGGACGAATTACCTAACCTAATCAACATCATCAAAGGAGAAATGGTATTCGTAGGGCCCAGACCGGCCTTGTATAACCAAGACGATTTAATGGCCCTACGGGTAGCAGAAGGTGTAGACAAACTGAAACCAGGAATTACAGGCTGGGCACAGATTAATGGGCGTGACGAGATCACCATTGAGGCAAAGGTAGCGTTGGAGAAAGAGTACTTAGAGAGAAAGTCGGTTTGGTTTGATTTAGTGATAGTGGTGAGGACTTTTACGAGTGTGATGGGGAGTAAGGGGGTTAGTCACTAACGGAACGTTATTTTGGAAAACAAAAAGGGGAGCATTGCTCCCCTTTTTTAGTTTTAAACCATTTCCTTTCCACTCCACGAGTCATGAATCTCTTGAAAGGTAGTTTTGAGATCTTTAGTGATGTTCCAGCTGGGGTA
Organism: Aquirufa sp.; assembly: GCA_044353355.1. Lineage (GTDB taxonomy): Bacteria > Bacteroidota > Bacteroidia > Cytophagales > Spirosomataceae > Aquirufa. Next base: position 1,245 of record JBILCC010000182.1, on the reverse strand, counting down.
ATCTGATTTGATTTTATGTAAGTCTGAAATGTAGCAGATATGATCGCCTATTCTGTTTTCATCTAGGTAGGTGTATTTCATGGGTTTGCCTGAAATGCTTTCGATGAGTTTGAATGCCTCTAGGATGGAGATCGAGTTTTCGCGTCCTCCGCCTATGTTGTAGACGGCGGCTACTTTGGGGTTTTGGATAAATAAATCAATAAAGCGCGCGACGTCATAGGAATGAATGTTGTCTCTGACTTGCTTTCCTTTGTAGCCGTAAATTTTGTATTCTATTTCGTGGACATTGCATTTAATTAAATAGCTTAAAAAGCCATGTAATTCTACACCGCTGTGATTAGGTCCGGTTAAGCAGCCGCCACGTAAACAACAGGTAGGCATATTAAAATAACGACCATATTCCTGGACTAATATGTCAGAGGCAACTTTAGAGGCGCCGAATAGGGAATGCTTGCATTGATCGATACTAAAAGATTCATTAATCCCATCGAAATAGGCCGCGTCGGCATAGTCGTATCTTGTTTTGCCCTCCATGAGACTTAGGAAATTGGGATTATCGCCATATACTTTGTTCGTTGATAGATGAACAAAAGGGATGGAAGTGTTATATCTTCTGGTGGCTTCTAATAAATTCAGGGTACCTACTGCATTGACATCAAAATCCTCAAAGGGCATGGAGGCGGCAAGGTCATGACTGGGTTGTGCCGCCGTATGAACGATAGCATCGGGTTGAATATCTAAGATGAATTTAGCGACCGCGGCACGATCGCGGATATCTAAGGCGTGATTTCTAAAGCGCGGGTTTTCTTTTTCAAGTTTTGAAATATTCCAGGTGGTGTCTCCTTTTTCGCCAAAAAATACCTGGCGCATGTTATTGTCGATGCCGATGACTTCTAGCCCTTTTTGGCAAAAGAAACGAACAACTTCACTTCCAATTAATCCTCCAGCACCAGTTACTAATATTTTCCTCATTTGTGAAGCTTGACTATTTTCAATAAAATTAAATAAATAAATGTAGAATTCGTGAACAAATACCTTTTCCAAAGCCTTCCAGGCTCCTGAATAAGCCTAAAAAGCCATTCCAGTCCATTATTTTGCATCCAAGTGGGAGCTTGTTTCAGTGTTTGGGCATGAAAGTCAAATGCTGCACCTACAGCCATCATGACCCCACTAATTTTTCCAATGTGCTCAGCCACCCAGATCTCCTGCCTAGGACATCCTCTCCCCACTAAAATGAGCTGAGCC